>CAZPJJ010000057.1:0-14442 GCA_964586535.1 uncultured Acidobacteriota bacterium
CTCGGAGCTTTCTTCGAAAAATACGCCCCGGCGTACCACATGAAGCACCGGCGCGAATGGAAGGGGCTCCTAAGCCCCTCCGAAGCCCCTTCGAAGGCCCTTCGAAGCCAGGAGCAGGAGCAGGAGCAGGAGCAGGAGCAGGAGCAGGAGACAACACCGGCGGTGACCGAGCGAACACCGGTTTCACTCCGAGCGGTCGAGAGCATCGCGCCGGAGTGGAAGCCCGGGCAGCCGATCCGGAGCCTGCCCGATCTGCAGCAGGCGGTGTCGTCGTGGGGGTGGGGGATAGAGCTCCGAGAATCTGAGAAGGCCGAGCTCCGGAATCTGCTCGACGCTGGTGCCATCACGGCCGACGAAGCGTGCGAGGCGCGCGACAAGACGGACCGCAAGCGACCGAAGCCGAAGCACCCGATCGCGTTCTTCCTCGGCTGCGTGAGGAACATCCGAGACGACGCCGCGCAGATCGCCGCGCGCGGCCCATCCGCCCCACCGAAACAGGAAGCGCCACGCGGACGCGGATGGCGCGAGTTCCAGCAGGAGGATCTCTAGGCCATGGCCCGCTCCGAAAATCTCGCCGAGTCAGCCGAGCGCGCCGTGCTTGGCGGCATCCTGATCAACTGCGAGACCCTGCCGCCAGGGCTCGAGACGCTACACCCCGGCGACTTCGCCGGCGCAGTGCACGCGAACATCTTCGCCGCGATGCTGCGCCTTCACGCGCAGCAAGAGCCGATCGACATGCTCACCGTGCAGACGACTCTCTCGAGCGAGGCGCCGCCGCGACAAGGCTGGACGCTCTACCTGGCCGAGCTCACCGAGGGCGTCCCGACGGCAGCGAACGTCGAGTACTACGCCGGCATCGTTCGCCGCGAAGCGCGCAGACGCGATGCGCTGCAGGTGATGACCGAGGCGATGGACAAGGTCCGGCGCGAAGGCGCCGACGGCGACGAGGTGGTTACCGAGCTGGTCACGCAACTCGGCCTCATCCAGCAGGGGCGTGAGCTGACACGACCGGTGACGATGCGCGACCTGCTCGCCGCCGAGTTGAAGGCGATCGAGGAGCGCGGAAAGCGAGAGGAGACGGGGCTGCCGACCGGCTTCGTTGCCCTCGACCGCGTGCTCGGCGGCATGCGGCCCGGGAACCTGATCATCCTCGCCGCGCGCCCGAGCATGGGCAAGTCGGCGCTCGCGACGAACATCCTCGAGCACGTTGCGACGCGCAGGAGCAAGACCGGACTGCTGTTCAGCTTCGAGATGACGCGCGAGGAGCAGGTGTGGCGCATCCTCGCAGCCGAGGCGCGCGCTGACCTGCGCCGGATCATCCGCGGCACGCCCAACCCCGACGAGTGGGATCGGCTCTACCGCGTCGCTCCGGATCTGCACACCGACCGGTTGGCCATCGTCGACAAACCCGCGCTGCCGATCGCGGAGGTGCGCTCGATCGCGCGCACGTACGCCGCGCGTCAGCAACTCGATCTCGTCATCGTCGACTACCTGCAGCTCATGCGCGGCGAAGGCGACAACCGCGAGCAGGAGGTCGCCTCGATCTCGCGCGGCCTCAAGGCCCTCGCGATGGAACTGCGCATCCCGGTGATCGCGCTGTCGCAGCTCAGCCGCGCCGTCGAGGCGCGCAGCGACAAGCGGCCGATGCTCTCGGATCTGCGCGATAGCGGGAGCCTCGAGCAGGACGCGAACGTCGTCCTGTTCGTCTACCGCGACGACTACTACCACGACGACTCGGACGAGCCGGGCGTCGCAGAGATCGCGATCGCGAAGAACAGAAACGGCCCGACCGGCATGGTGAAGCTGCGCTGGTCAGGCAAGCACACCCGCTTCGACTCGCTCGAAGAGGACCAACCCGCTCTACCCTACGGGGGGAGCAGCAACCCAGGAGAAGCAGCGTGAAGATCACCGGCACCGTAGCAGCAGACATCCGCAAGCTCGAGATCAAGAGCGACAACACCAACACGGGCAAGGAGGCGCTCGTCGAGCTCGACGTCGGCCTCACCGAGCAGCAGGCGCGCGACAAGATCGGCGAGGACTTTGTCGCGCTCGCGTTCAGCACGATGCGCGTGCGCGAGAACGACGAGGGCGAGCAGGGCTTCCACCACCTCGTCGACAGCATCACGCCGGGGAAGAACTGCGTGATGGAGGTCCACCGGATCAAGTTCGGCGAGCGCGAGATCAGCAAGCAGCCCGAGGTGACGAAGATCAAGCCGGTCGACAAGGAGGCGAAGGTCGTCGCGCGGATCCGCGTGCCGATCGACACGGCGAGCACCGAGCTTCTGAGCGAGCTCATGCAGCAGGTCGGGCAGACGGTCGACGTCGTGTTCAACCCCGCACAGGGCGAACTCGACTTCCAGGCCGCGAGGCGCAACGGCAACGGCAACGGCAACGCGCACGACGACGACGAAGCCACCGGCGCCGAGGCGCAGGCGTGAGCGCCGCGCGGACACAGGCCGAGCATCTCGCTGCCGCGGTCGCCTGGCTGCTCGAGCAGGTGCCCGAGCAGCCGCCGTGCACCTGGGAGAGCGGCAGCGTGCCGACAGCCGTCGAGGCGTACGAGCAGAACCTCGACGCATGTCGGGCGATCCTGCGCTCGGTGCGCGCCAGGCGACGCGCACAACGCGCTTCCAGAGCCGGCCGATTGCGTGCCGAGCCTGTTCCTCGTCGTCGAGGTCCCGCGGCGGCGCCCGCAGGCCGTGCCCGAGCGACTGCGTTCACTGCCGCGGCCGCGGCTGCCGCATGCCGTCGTTCGACACGGCGTGCCTCGCGGACTGCCCGGCGTGCCTGGCTGAGCAGCGCGCCGCGCTCGAGGCGCCGAAGCATGGCGAGCCGGTCATGGCGGCCGCGCCGGCCGGCTCGAGCGAGCGGCTCGCACAGCTCGAGCGCGTCGGCGTCCCGGTGGACCTCGAGGCCGAGGCCCTCGCGCAGCGCAGCAGGAGCGAGCGGTGAGCGGCGGGCGCATCGAGCACGCGCTGGGATTTCACTACGCCGACCTGCGCGACTTCGAGTTCAGGCTCGTGGTGCGCGGGCGGCCGTTCGTGCTGAAGAACAGCAAGGTGATCTCGACGCTCATCATGCCGGCGAAGCAGCCGACGAGCCGCAAGCGCTGCCCGCGGTGCAAGACGCCGCTCTCGGTGATCCCGAAGGTTCTGCCGAGCAAGGAGGCCGAGGCGTACCTCGAGCACGCGACGATGCAGCTGCGCGCGCAGTGGGCCTCCGTGTTCCGCGAGCCTATCCCGGCGCACGTCGAGGTCAACGCGACGATCATCACCTACCGCGCTACGCGCCACCGCAACGACGCGAGCAACCTGTACCAGGCGCCAGAGGACGCGCTGCAAGCTGCCGGCGTGCTCGTCGACGACTTCCAGATCGGCAGCCACGACGGGAGCCGCCGCAGGCACGACCCGGCGGATCCCCGTGTCGAGCTCGTGCTGACGCCGTACCGCGACGGCGCCGCGGCGCGCGACGATGAGCCGGAACTGCCGCTCGGCGCCGCGCCGCTCGAGCGGGCGCTGGAAGCAAGGGAGTGGTGAGGATGACGACGACAATCGCAGATCCGCACCTCGACGTGGAGCTCGACGCCATCGCGCGCTCGACGGACCTGCACGCACTCACCGAGATCGTGCGACGCGGCAAGCGAACGGCGTGGGAGGTGATCGCCGCCCTGGCCAGGATCCGCGACGCGAAGCTCTACAAAGCGACGCATTCGTCCTGGGAGTCGTGGCTGCAGGATCACTGGTGGGGCAGCAAGCGCCACGTCGACCGCCAGATCGTGGCGCTCCGCGTCTTCCGCGAAATGGGACATTCGGTCCCAACCGCGCCAGAGACCCACGCCCGCGAGCTCGCCCGGGTGCCGGCCGAGCAGCGCGGCGAGGTGCTTGCTGAGGCAGGACCGCAGGCCACGGCAGGAGATATCCGCGAAGTGGTCGAGCGGCGCGCGGCCGCCGTGATGTCGAAGGAGCAGCTCGACGCGCTCGTGCAGACCCTGCCGGCCGATGTCGTGATCGCGCGCGCGAAAGAGCTGCGCCGCCAGGGCACGCGCGAGTCGTTCCATTCGAGCGAGTCGGTGCAGTGGTACTCGCCGAGCGGCCCGGTCGAGTCGGCGCGCGAGCTCATGGGCGGCATCGACCTCGATCCGGCGAGTTCCCCCGAGGCGAACCTCGTGATCAAGGCGGATCGCATCTTCACCGCCGGCGTCGACGGGCTCGCGCAGACCTGGGACGGGCGCGTCTGGCTGAACTGGCCAGGCGGCCGCAACGAGGAGGACGAGAGCAACGCGGACCTCTGGTCGACGAAGCTCATGGCGGAGCACGCGGCCGGACGCGCCACCGAGGCCGTGGTCATGCTCTTCAACGCGGCGACGGACCGAGGATGGTTCCAACGCTTCTGGGATTACCCGCTCTGCTTCGTGAAGGGTCGGTTCAAGTTCCGACGGCCCGGTGGTGAGACAGGCAACCAGCCGCTGCAGCCGAACGCGCTAGCATACCTGGGGCCGCAGACAGAGCGCTTCGCCGAACTGTTCGCGAAGTACGGGCGCATCGTGCTGCCGCGCGGGCGCGTCAGCGAGGCGCTGTGACCATGGCCGTGCACACCATGTCCAACCAGAAGAACCCGATCCTGCACGCGCACTGGGGCCGTGAGCGCCCCGAGCGACCTGCGCCGCCGCGCCGTCCGCGCAAGCTGCACATCCGCCCGCCGGCGCACACGTGAGTGCCGAGCTGGCTCGGACCGCTGGTCTGCTGCTCGTGCAGGCGGCACGGGGCGTGAGGCCGGCAGGAGGTGGCTGAGATGGATGCCTGGGACGTCTGGCTCTTCCCGCATGAAGGCGATGCGCTGAAGCTCGGGCGCGTCAGGGCGGAGACGCACGAAGAGGCGATGGGGCTCGCACGCCAGCTCGTCGAGGTGCTGCCGGTCGGCGCTGCGATCTGCCTGCAGAAGCCCGGCGGCCGCGTGTCGCAGGAGGCGCGCCAACGCGCGCTGTTCGGGGCGCGGCTGTGGCGGGCTGCCGACCAGCAGCGCGTCAGCTCGCACATGGCGCGCCGGCGAAAGCGGCGGCGGCGTGCGACCTCGCCGCTCGAGGCCGCCGCGCGCCTCCGGCGTGACAACGGCCGGCGAAAGCCGTAACTCACACGAGGGTGAAGAAGCGCACCCGGAGGCCTGCAAAGCAGGATCGGAGCAGGAAGCGGTCGGCGAGCGCGCCGGCGGCCACCAAGCGCAACGACCGCGATAAGTACGGCCGCTTCCTCAAGGGCGTGAGCGGCAACCCGAACGGGCGGCCGCGCCTCTCGAAGGGCATCCTCGCGGCGCGGGCAATCCTCGAGGAGATCGAGCAGGGCGTCGACGGCGTCGCCGCTGTAGCGCCGCTGCTGAAGCTCCACCAGATGGCGGTCGCTGGCGATATGGCGGCGATGCGGCTGTACCTGCAACTGCGCTTCGGGCTGCCGCGCATGGTCGACGTGCCGGAGATGCCCGAGGGCAAGGGCTCGGTCGAATCTACTGAGTATCGCGTCCGCTTCGTCACGAAGGAGCAGGCGGAGGCGAACGGCAACGGGCAGAACGGCGCAGCCACGGAGCCCGCAGGTGACACCGAGCTCCAGTGACAGCGCCGTCGCCTGGCGAGGCTTCACCTTCCACGAGGAGGACTGGGGTCCGTCACAGTGGCGCTGGCTCATCTCGCGCGCGCCGTATTCGCTGCTGCACGGCGGCTTCGGGTCCGGGAAGTCGACCGTCGGGATCGCCAAGATCCTGCTCCTGAAGGCCGAGAACGGCGCACTGCCTGGCCTCGTGATCGCGCAGACGTTCGGCGCGCTCTTCGCCAACATCGTCGACCCGATGCTCGAGCTGCTCGACGCGATGCTACCGCCCGAGCTGCGACCGCGCCTCGTTGGCCGCAACGGCGGCCGCCCGATGCTCATCTGGCCGGACGGATGCAAGATCCACCTGCGCTCCGCTGAGAAGCCCGGCGGCTACGACGGCCTCACGGTCGCATGGCTCTACGGCGACGAGACGCGGCACTGGCGGCGCAAGGCGTACGACATCGCGATCTCGCGCGTGCGCATCCGCGGTGCGCCGCTCGGCCAGCGCTGCTTCACCTCGACGCCCGACATGGTCTGGATGCGCGACGAGTGGCACAAGCCGGGCCGCGAGCGCATCCGCTGCCCGACGCGGGAGAACGAGAAGAACCTGCCGCCCGAGTACATCCCCGAGCTGCGGATGTCCTACTCCGTGCGGCTGCAGAAGGTCCTGCTCGAGGGCATCTTCGCCGTGCTCGAGGGCGCCGTGTACGAGCAGCTCGACCCGGACATCTGGGAGAGCCCGCACATCACCGACTTCGAGCCGAAGCGCAATCAGCCGTTCAAGACCTGCCTCGCCGTCGACCCCGGCTACCGGCGCAGCGCCTGGCTCTGGATCGCCGAGGTGAAGCCGCTCGAGTGGGTCGTGTTCGACGAGCTCATGCCGGAGAACCAGAGCGACAAGCTCTCGGTGCAGCAGGTGAACGCGCGCGGCTGGCCGATCGACGAGGTCTGGACCGACCCGGCCGCCGACGCCACGCAGAGCGCGTTCAACCTCGACACGATCGCGATGCTGCAGGACGTGAAAGCACGCAACCAGGCGCCGATCTGCTACATCGCCGACCCGCTGCGGTCGGTCGAGTACGGCGTCGACAAGGTGCGCACGCTCTTCGGCGCCGCCGACCCCACGCTGGGCCAGCCGATCCGCCTGCGCTTCGCGCGCCGCCTGCGGGAGATCGAGGACCGCATGGAGCGCGGCATCGTGCGCGACGCGCTCGCCTACCGCTACCCGGAGGACAAGGACAACGCGGCGCTGAAGACGGCGCCGCTCAAGGATGGCAAGACCGACCACGCGAACGACGCGCTCCGCTACTGGGCCGTCGGCATGTGGCTGCGCACGCCGCTGCGGAACATCGACCGCCGGCTGATGGAGCAGCTCGGCAACCGGGCCGGGTTCAAGCAGGCGGCGGCGACGGCGGCGTGACGCAGCCCTTGACGCGCGCGCCCCTTTGGGTGGAATAGACGCAGGCGCATCCAACCGGAGGCGCCGATGTCCGAATCCAGAGCTCGCATCACCGTCGTCCTCGAAAGCCCCGAGGGCGGCACGCTCTCGCTCGACGCGATCGCATCCCGCATCGGCTCGCTCGACGAGCTCGGCGCGAAGGTCGGCGAGGCCGTGCAGCGCGAGATCGAGAAGCTCGCCACCACCGGCTACGGCAAGGTCGCGCGCGCCGCGCAGGCCCGCGTTGCCGAGCTCGAGAAGCTGCTCGAGGCGTTGAAGCCGAAGCCGGCGCCGGTCGCCGAGCAGCCTGCCCCGCCCGTCGAGGAGAAGACCAGCCGCGGCCGCGGCCGACGCTCCGACGGGTAAGCCGCGATGCTCTTCGAGCCGGTCGCCGAGCAGGTCGTCATCAAGCTCGCGCGCAGCGTGAAGCTCGACGACCGCGAGCAGCTCCGCGAGGACTGCAGGCTTGCCCTCGACTACCTCGAGGGCTGCATGCGCGACGACATCGTGTCCGAGCTGCATCACCGCTTCTACCGGTCGCAGGCTGGTGACGCCGGGCAGGAGATCATGCCGTTCACCGTGCCGCTGGTGCAGCGCTACGTCGAGGAGGCGGCCGACGCCTACAACCGGGAGGTGCGCCGCTACTTCGTCGACGAGAACGGCAAGGAGAACGAGGCGACCAAGCGGCAGACAGACAAGCTGGCGCGCATGCTCGATCCGGCCCGCTACGACGAGGTGATGCACCGGCACGAGCAGCTCTCGATCCTCCTGAAGTCGAACGCGCTCTGGTACGAGGCGAAGCGCGGCAAGCTGCGCGCCGTGCCGCGTTTCACGTGCGACGTGTTCCCGGTGATGGGTGACGATCCGTCGTTCATCGAGGCCTCCGACCCCGACGACTACGCCGGCTTCGTGATGGAGCTCTTCTGGGCGACTGAGGATCTGCGACAGGCGCAAGAGCGCACCTTCGCGTTCGTCACCGCGGCGCAGATCACCTACTTCACCGGCCGAGGACCGAACGAGCCGGACAAGATCCTGTCGACGTACACCAACCCGTTCCGCTGGCCGCAGGTGGTCGACCAGCGCCAGCCCGACGGGACGCTACGGCCGGCGCAACCCGCGGACGCGCCGGGCCTGATGCTCACGTTCCTGCAGCCCAAGCTGCCGATGGGCGCGCTCATCCCGGGGACCGACGTCGACCTCGTCATGGTGAACCGCGAGATCAACATCGCGCTATCGTCGCTGCTCGACACGATCCGATTCCAGGGCCACAGCGTGATGGTGAAGAAGGTCGCCAACCCGAGCGACCCGAAGGCCTACCAGCCTCACGGCGTGCGCTTCCCTGTCGTGACGAACATCGCTGATGCGATCGAGGCGCTCTCATTCACGAACGACTACGCTGGGCAGATGAAGGTGCTCACCGACATCGTGAAGCTCATGGCGATGCTGAAGCGCATGAGCCCGCACGACTTCGCGATCGAGGGCAACGCGCCGGAGAGCGGCTTCGCCAAGCTGGTGCAGTCGCTGCCCAAGCTCGAGGCGCGCCGCGAACGACTGCGACCGCTCAAGTTCTTCGAGGAGCACGTCGCCGCGCCGCGGCTCGTGGCGATCGGCACGACGCTCGGGCTGCTCGACCAGGAGGCGCGCAAGATGCGCCTGCGCGCGCAATTCGCCGACATCGAGCTCCCCGAGTCGCAGGAGGAGCGCGCCAAGCGGCTCGACACCGACATCCGCCACAACCTCACGACGCCGGCACAGGAACTCGCCAAGCGGTTGCGGATCCCGGTCGAGGAGGCCGAGAAGATCGTCGAGGAGAACCGGGAGAAGAACACCGTCGACCGAGAGGCGGCGGCCGAGGTGCAGGCCAAGGCGGCCGGCCCCGGCTTCGGTGGTGGTGGCGGCTTCGGCGCGGCCATCCGGCGACCGGCGCGGCCGCAGGCGCGGGAGTAGCGCGTGGCCGACCTGCGCGACGTGTTGCACGACGAGATCGACGCCCGCGAGGAGGCGCGCGAGGAGGCGCGCGCCGTCGTCGAGGAGACGATCCGTGCGAACCTGAAGCGCGCGCTCGAGGAGACCGGCGACCCGCGCTCGGCTCTGCTCGTGCTCGCGCAGTACGTCGAGGACGAGCTCACCGAGCGCACCACGGCGTGGTTCAAGCTCGGAGTGTCGTTCGCTGAGCGGAGGGCGAAGGCGTGAGCACGAACACGAAGGTCGTTGCCGTAACGGACGCCGCCGTATTCATCGACTCGCCAGGCGGTGTTGCGGTGCGATTCGAAGTAGGCACTGAGATGATCACTATCGTGATGCCGTTGCACGAGGCTGTCAGGCTACAGTCTGCGCTCGATACAACGATCGCTGCCGTGTGCAACGAACTCCATTTTCGCGCTGCTGAAGAGCGCGGCACCGGATGAAGCTCGCCGTCACGCGCACGCGCCGCGGCGACTACACGAAGCTCGCGGTCGGCCTCTCGCATCTGCCACGCCCGTTCTGGAATCGCGTGGGCCAGGTCGCGGCCGGCAGCATCCTCGACAACATCACGCGACAGAAGCAGGCGAGCGGCGCCGCCCTGAAGCGCAACAAGCCGGCGACGCTCGAGCGGAAGCTGAAGGAGGGGAAGCCTCCGCTCGCGCTCGTGGATGCTCTGCACCGCTTCGTGCGCGGCGGCGGTGCCTCGTGGAAGATCCTGGAGTACCTGCCAGACGGGCGCGGCATCGTGGTTGGGCCGGCGACGGATGAGCTGACCAGGCTGGTGAAGTACCTCGCGCAGAAGGGCTACCGCGGATACATCGGCATCAACGCGAAGGCGCGCGCCGCGCTGGCGGTGCTGCTGCGCAACGAGATCCGGGCGATGTTCCGACGCGCGGCCGGGGCTGGCAACGCCGGGAGCGCATCGAGCATCGCAGAGCGCTTCATCACCGGGAAGTGGGGACCGGAGGGCGAGTCGTGACCGTACGAGCCGTCGACCCGAACGCCGAGAACAACGCCTCGATCGTCGCGATGCTCCGCGACTACCTGGCGCGCGCCGAGGCCGGCGAGTTCCGGAGTCTGCACCTGGCGGCGTTCCGCCTCGACGGCATCCTCACGACGCAGGTCGCCGGCGAGTACTCCGTCACCGACGTCGTCGCACAGTTCGAGGTGTTCAAGTACCGGCTGCTCAACGAGCACACGAGGACCTGATGGCGCGCGGACTCACGCGCTGGCAGGCGCTGCTGCAGCCGATCTGTTACGCAATCGGCGAGGCTGCGCGCGACCTCATCACGCCGCCCGGTTGCTCCTGGGTGAGTCACGAAGAACTGAGCGACGAGTGCGTCGAGGGCGTCGTGCTCGGGTATCGGGTCTACGACGGCATGGTCCTGCTGTTCTGGCCTCGCTGGTGGCGCCGATGCCGTCATCGCAACCACTTCATGCGCTGCCGCGACGCGGCCGGCATGTCGGTACTACTCGAGGTGGTCGTTTGATTAGCTACGTGATGGTGTTCTGCGCCGGCTTCGCGTCCATGTGCGCCGCGGAGCGGCTCATTGACCAAGACCGGCCAGGAGCGGCTATCTTCGCGTGCATGGCCTGTGTCCTAGTCGTGATGGCTGCGATTGCAGGGGAGGCCTGATGCCTCGCTACGACCAGGTCTGGGCGCTGCTCGCCGAGCGCGCCACGTCGCAGGCGGCGATCGACGTCGAGACGTTCGTACGCCTTCTTGTCGAGAGCGGCGTGAGCGAGCGGCAGATGCTCCGTATGCTCGAGCACGACCTCGAGACCGACGGCCCCGTCTTCGGCAAGTTCGTGCGGTCGCTCTCCGGCGCGGCGACCGCGACGGCAATGACGGCCATCCGCCAGGGCGAGGCCGTCGGCGCCATCAACGGCGACGCCGAGCTGCGCCGCCTGACGAGCCTCGCCGGCATGGAGGGCTCGGTGATCAAGGCGATGGAGACCGCCGATCCCGAGCTCGCCGCCGAGCTCGAGGACGAGGTGCTCGCGACCGTGCCGCACACGTGGATCGCCGAGCTCGTGAATACCTGCCACCGCTGCCTGCCGCTGCACGGCTCGACGCTGACGCTCGGCGAGTGGCGCGAGAAGGGGCTGCTCCCCGAGACAATCCACGCAGGCTGGGACTCGACCTGCCACTGCCGGCTGGTGCCGAAGGTGCTGGCCGACGGGCGCGCCGAGCTGATGGCGCCGCTGCGCCGCGTGAAGCTCGCGACAAAGGGGGCGAAGCGCACCGCGCGCGCCATCGAGCAGCGCGACATCGAGGCGGCGCTGAAGGCGCGCGAGGAAGCGACGCAGAGCCTCGAAGGCCGGCGCATTCTGCGGCTGCTCGGCCAAGCGATGAACAAGGACGACGACGGTTGACAGCCGCGAGCGTTTGGCCGTAGCTCAGGACGGCATGCCCGACGAGGTCATGCCCGATGCGAGACGAGATCCCCGACACGCCCTCCGAGACTGCCTCGACTGCAGCCAGCCCATCGAGCCGCTCCAGTCCTACACGCACCACGGATCCGACCCGCTCTGCCAGTCCTGCTACCTCAAGCGAGAGCACCCCTACGGCGCCGACCCTGGCGCCCGAGAGCCCGGCGGACAAGAGCACGACTCCGCCAGCGCCGCCGACGGCGACGGAGCCGCCGCCGCGCCGCCACGGCCTGACGGGCAGCCGGAAGCGGTAGAGCCGCAGCACCGCACCGAGTACCAGGTCGCGGTCATCATCCCCTGCGGCTGCGGGAAGAAGATCGTCCTGCCGATCGCCAAGGCCGTCGGCGACGCGCTCATGGGCGCGACGCTGCGCGCGCAGTGCGGCGCGTGCAACGCCGTTGTCGAGGCGCGCCCGGCGGAGGAGAGCGCGCGACTCGGGATGCAGCGGCCAGCGCCGAAGCGCTCCCCAAACCGCCACGAGCGGCGCCAGATGCAGAAGGGCATCGTGCCGCCGGGCTTCGCCCGCACCGCTGGCGGGATCATCGTGCCGAAGTGATGCGCCTGCTGCGCGAGGACGAGTGGGCTGCGCTCGAGCGGCGCGAGCGATGGAAGCGCGCCGGGCTCGTGCTGGCGTGGGTCGCCAGCGTCGCGCTCGTCGGTGTCGGCTCGTGGCACGCCTGGGGATGGTTCGTCCGACTCCAATGCGACTGCGGAGGTTGAGCATGGGCTTTCGTCAGTACGACTTCCAGTGCGCGCGCTGCACCGAGACGCATCCCGATCTGGTCTGGGTGCCGCACGGGCAGAAGCCGCCGAAGCGCGCGCGCATCTTCTGTCGCACGTGCGGCGACAACACGATGCACGACCGTCTGATCTCGGCGCCGGCGAAGTACACGTACGACCGCCCGTTCGCACCGGTGGTCTACGGCGGCAAGTACGACACGATGGGCCACCGGCAGAGCGGCGTCGAGCTGCCCGACCTGCCGCGCGACGCGACGTTCGACCAGGCGCGCGATGTGCTGATGTCGAAGGATCGCCGCGAGAAGGTCGAGGCGAACCTCGCCGTCGCGCGCGAGAACAAGCTGAAGCGCAAGCGCGCCGCGGCGATGAAGAAGGACCCGAACCTGAACCTCCGCGCGCACCGCCTGCCGGGCGATCCGGAGATGCGGCCGCTGAAGGGTTGAGGCCGGCCCGCCGGGCGCGCGCCGTAGGGATCTCGGGCTCCCTCGGGGCCATCGGCGGGCCGCCACCAACTTCCGCTTGACAGTCGACAGCGTCTGACCATAGCTCAGGGCAGCATGCTGAAAGGCATGCCCGAGAGCGACTTCGCGTTCCTCCTGTCCACCCGACACCCGCGCGTGCGCGCCAACCTCATCGAGGGCTGGCTCCGCGGCGGTCTGCAAGGCGGCGCGCCGCCCGACGATCCGCCCACGCCTCCCGCCGCCGGCGCGACGCCGCCCGTAACCCCTCCGGCCGCTCCGCCGGCCACGCCGCCGGCGACGCCTTCCGCTGCCGCTTCCGGCTCGACGCCTCCGGCCCCGCCGCCAGCCGCTCCGGTCGCCGATCCGTACGAGTACTTCCGCTCGACGATCGCGACGCTCTCGAAGACGATCGAGGACCTGAAGGCCTCCGGCTCCGCGAAGGAGAAGGACCTGAAGGCCGCGCAGGAGGCGCTCGACGGCTTCCGCAAGCAGGAGGAGACGCGCGCCGAATCGATCTTCGGCGAGCTCCCCGAGGCGAGCCGGAAGAAGCTCGAGCCGTTCAAGGGCAAGCTGCAGCTCGGAGACTGGATCGCGCTGATCGGCGCCGAGAAGACGGCCGTCGCGGCGCTCGCGCCCGGCGGCGCCGTTCTGCCACCGCCCACCGGCTCGCCGACGACGCAGCCGCAGAGGAACGGCGACAGCTACACGCCGAGCCAGAAGGGGCGCGAGATGCTCGAAGAGAACATGATCGGCGAGGAGATGCTCCGCAAGCTCGACGTCGTCACGCGCGGCAACGAGGACTCGAAGGGCGAGCCGGTCTTCACGATCAAGAGCCTGAAGAAGTTCATCGACATGATGAAGCGCCCCGAGGTGAAGCAGATCAGCCTCGTCAACGCGGCGCAGAGGGACCACGGCTGATCGTCATGGGCGCGCTGGTGCAGAGGAAGGGGCCACAGGGCTCGCCGAAGCTGGAGCGGGAATCGTACCCGTCTCCGCTCGCACCGCGCGACTTCTACGCTCGAGATGCGGCCCGCCAGCGCAGCGCAGGGCGCCACGCGCCGGCGGAGGACCGCGAAGGGGCGGCCGGGAACTGCACCCAGTGCGGCGCGTTCCTCCTCCCCGAGGAAGCAGAAGAGTGCTGGCACTGCGAGAGCGACAACCCGCAGGGCCGGCGACTGAACCGAGCCGGATAGTCCGGCGCAACATACACCCGACAGCGCCAGCCAGGGGCGAAGCGTGGGTCGGCAGCGAAAACCTTCAACGCGGGATTACCCGCAGGAGGAGCTGCCACCATGGCGCTCACCAGTGTCTGGGCCGACAAAGACAACGGCTTCATCTGGAAGTCGGAGATCCAGAAGGACGAAGTCCTCTGGGTGCCGGGCGATCCCGGCGACACGTTCACGAAGGGCGACCTCGTCACCTTCACCGCCGGCGAGGGCATCGCCGATCCGCTCGCCGCGGACGAGGTGCCCTACGGCGTCGTCATGGAGACCGTCGTGTGCCCCGCGCTGGGCACGGCGTTCCCGACGTTCGCCGGCGGCCCGCCCGCGAAGGGCTGGGGCCAGGTGCCCGACGACAACCTCAAGACCCTCGTCGCGATCCGGCCGTTCATCCCGGTCGGCACGCCGATCCTGTGGGTGACGTTCGCCAACCAGGTCGACGACACGGTCATCACGTACACGGCGGGGACCCCGTCGATCGCGGCGACGACCGGCAACGGCGCGGACGATCGGCCGAACGGCGCCTTCGTGTACGTGTACGAGGGGCCGGGCATCGGCGAGTGGAACGTGGTCGCCGACTACGTCCACGCCGGTCACGCCGACGGCGC
>CAZPJJ010000058.1:0-14426 GCA_964586535.1 uncultured Acidobacteriota bacterium
TAGAGGCCGAGCCGCCCGGCATCGCCCGTCATCGTCAGAGAGCGATGGCCGATGAGGCCCGCGCAGAGTAGTGGCGCGGCTTCGGCATCGGAGTAGCTCGGGGGCAAGGGGAACGCGTAGCGCGCGTCGGCGACGGTGTATTCCGCGAAACCGCCGTCGCGGTGGTAGCCCGTGAAACGAGCTTTCGCGCAGAGGTTCTCGCGGCCGCTCGCGCAGAAGCGGCACGTGCCGCAACTCCACCCAAGCCAGGGGACGCCCACGCGCGTGCCGATTCCCAGCGTCGAGACCTTCGCGCCGCGATCGACGACTTCGCCGACGATCTCGTGGCCGAGGATCAACGGCAGCTTTGGCTCGCGAAGATCGCCGTCCGCCACATGGAGATCGGTTCGGCAGACGGCGCACGCCTTGACGCGAAGCAGGATCTCACCCGGATCTGGAACGGGTGTCGGCACGTCGGCGAGGCGGAGCGGCCGACTGGCTTCGTCGAGCAGCATCGCGCGCATGGCGCGATTCTACGCCTGGGCTTCGGGAGGGCGGGATTCGGGGGAGTGGCTAGAGTGGAGCGATGGACGCGTCGCTTGCGATCGCCGCCGCAGCCGCGGTGCTCACCGCGCTCTGGTTTCCCGGCGCGGCTCTTGGCCTGCTGACCCTCTCGCGCCTGCGGCGCCTGAGCGCGCTCGATCCCCCCGCTCCCTCGCGCTGGCCGCGCGTTTCGATCGTCGTTCCGGCGCGTAACGAGGGCGGGACGATCGAAGCCGCCACGCGCTCCAAACTGGCCAGCGGCTATCCCGATCTCGAACTCGTTCTCGTCGACGACCGGTCGGAGGACGAGACGGGAGCGCTGGTCGACGGCCTGGCAGCGGGTGATCCGCGCGTACGCGCGCTCCACGTCGAGACCCTACCGGAGGGATGGCTGGGCAAGGTTCACGCCCTTGCGCGGGGTACGGAGGCGGCGAGTGGCTCGTGGCTGCTCTTCGCCGACGCGGACGTGCATCTCGCACCCGAGGCCCTGCGGCGGGCCGTCGCCTGGGCCGAGGCCGAGCGCCTCGATCACGCCGTCGTGATGCCCGAGGTGGATCGCGGCGGCTTCTTGCTGGAAGCGGCTTACTCCGCCTTTGGACGGTACTTCGCGGTCTCGCAGCGGCTCTGGGACGTCGGGCGCCGCGGATCTTCGGCCTCCGTGGGCGTCGGAGCGTTCAACTTGGTGCGTCGCGAGGCGCTCGCGAGGACGCCCGGCTTCGCCGAACTACGGATGGACGTGCTCGACGACCTGGCTCTGGGAGCGATGCTCGCGCGTCACGGTGCCAGGGCGGGAGTCGTCGCCGGCGTCGGACTCGTCGGCGTTCGTTGGTATCGCGATTTCGCAGACTTGGCCCGGGGCCTCGAGAAGAACGTCTTCGTCCTGCTTGGTTGCCGGGCGTGGCGCGGATTCGTCGCGGCGGGAGCGATGCTCGCTCTCGATCTGGCACCCCTCGCCGCGTTGGTCCTTCCGGGAGCCCACCCGGCCCTTCGCGCTCTCGGGGCGGGGGCCTTGTGCGTCGGTGCGTTGGTCTCGGCGGCGGGGGCGAGGCGCGTCGGGCGGCGGATCTTCCCCGCGACACTCATCCCGATCGGGACGCTGCTGCTTGCCGGTGTCATCGTGCGGGCGGGCGTTCTCGGCACGATTCGAGGCGGGATCTTCTGGCGCGGGACCTACCATTCGAGCGAGGATGTTCGCGCGGGGGCGCGTCATCGCAGGTTCCAGAGATCGGCGACGGCGAGAGAAGGGGAGGAGGCGCGAAGATGATCCGAACGATCGTGATCGCCGTCGTGGCGCTGGTCTTGGTCGCCATGGTTTCGCTCTTCGTCACGGCGCGCTTGGCCAAGAAGCCCGGGACGGTCGCCGTGGAGAGCGGCGTCCTCGTGCACTGTCCGGACTCGCCCAACTGTGTCTCGTCTCTTCTCGACGAGGAGACTTCACACCGCGTCGATCCCCTCGCCGCGCCCGGCGGCAGCGCGACGCTCGAACGCGCGGTCGGGATCCTGCGTGCAATGCCGCGCACGCGGATCGTCACCGAGCGACCGGGTTACGTCCACGCGGAGTGCCGCAGCGCGTTCTTCGGATTTGTCGACGATCTCGAATTGCTCGTCGATGAAAGCGAGGGCGTCATTCACGTGCGCTCGATGGCGCGTGTCGGCTACTCGGACTTCGGCGTGAATCGCGAGCGCGTGGAGGCCCTGCGCGCCGCTCTCGCAACGACGCCTTGAGGACACCGGGCCCGGCGGATCCCTCGCGTCCGGTTCAGCCCCACCACTCGGTCTTGTCGACGGTCGTCTTGAATTCGCCTTCGATGCGTCCGGGCAGCGATTCGTGCGCCGTCAGCGCGAGATCTTTGGCGGTCGGCTTGCCGACGAAGACGAGCGACTCCATCGGGCACTTGTCGATGGCCTTCTCGATGCTCAGGGCGAGGTCGGCGGACGGCAGATAGCGGTTGTAGTCGATGACCGGGACGTTATCGACCATCGTGAAGAGATCGGTCACTCGCGAGCAAGACTTGCAACCGGTGCAGCCGACTTCGCAGACCTCCTTCACGTCCTTGCCCGTGTCCTTGTTGGCGCAGGCCACGACGAGCATGCGTTCGGCCTTGAAGGGCACCATCGTGAAGAGATTGCGCGGGCACTCCTTGGCGCACGCCTGGCAGCCGGTGCAGTTGTCGTAGATGACCTTCGGCAGCCCCTCTTCCATTTCGAGCGCGTTGTAGTTGCAGACCTTCACGCAGTCGGCGAAACCGAGGCAGCCGTAAACACAGCCCTGGATGCCCGAGATCATGTTGGCGGCTGCGCAGGTCTGTTCGCCGTCGTAAGCGGACTTGCCCTTGCGCTGGTGCGACTTCGCGGCGCAGTGGAGCACGGCCTTGTAGGGCCAGCTCTCGGTGACTTCGGCGCCCATGATCGTCGCGACGGCGGCCGCGACTCCCGGTCCGCCCGGAGGACACCCGTTGACCGGCGCTTTGCCGGCGACGACCGCTTCGGCGAAGTCCGCGCAACCGATGAATCCGCAGCCGCCGCAGTTCGCCTGGGGGAGCGCTTTCTGCACGGCATCGACGCGAGGATCGACCTCGACATGGAACGCCTGGTTGGCCCAGCCGAGGACGACGCTCATCACCATGGCCAATCCGACCATCGTGGCGCCCGAGAGGACGATGATGACGACGGTGATCGTCATGACCTTTGCTCCTAGTTCTGCAGCGCCGCGGCCAGGCCGCGGTCGACGCCCGTGAAGCCCATGAAGGCGAGTGCGAGGATGCCGGCCACGAGCAATGCGATTCCCGCTCCGCGGAGCGCGGGAGGGACGTCGGCGAGTTCGAGTTCTTCGCGAATGCTGGCCATGAGAACGATCGCGATCGTAAAGCCGATGCCCGCCGAGATCGCGAGCACCAGCGCCTTGTCGAGGCCCCACGGATCGGCCACGTCTTCGCCGATGTGCTTCATGATCATCAAGCAGGCGAAGAGAATCGCGCAGTTCGTCGTGATCAGCGGCAGGAAGACGCCGAACGATTTGTAGAGCGGAGGGAAGAACTTTCGCACGTACATCTCGACGAACTGCACCGAGGAGGCGATCACGAAGATGTACACGAGATAGTTGAGGATCGAGAGATCGACGACCGCGCCGGCCTGCCCGCCCAGGGACCGCCAGATCAGAGACGTGACGGGAGCCCCGGGCTGAAGAACGAAGTATGTGAGTGTCCACGAGAGCGTCGCGGCGATCGAGATCACGAACGTCACGGCGAGTCCCATGCCCAGGGCCGTGTCGATCTTGCGGGACACGCCCAGGAATGGGCAGATGCCGACGAAGTAGTAGAGGACGAAGTTGTTGACCAGAGCGGCGGAGAGCGCGATCAGGATCAACGAGACGAAATAATCCATCGCCGCTCCTCCTACGATCCGCTCTTGGCGGAACGGCGGCTTCCCCACCAATTCACGACCCCGAGCAGCGTACCGAGCGTCAAGAAAGCGCCGGGCGGAAGAATCATCACGACCCAGTCCGGCCACGCGGCGGGGAGAACCGGGATCTCGAACCACGTGCCCGTGCCGAGCACCTCGCGCACGGTCGCGAGGCTCGCCAGCCCGAGCGCGAAGCCCAGCGATTGTCCGAGTCCGTCCGAGACCGCCACGAATGGTCCCTGCTTCGATGCGCAGACCTCGCAGCGGCCGATGATGATGCAGTTGACGATGATCAGCGGGATATAAGGACCGAGCTGTTTGCTCATCTCCCACATGTAGGCGGCGAGGAAGCGATCCGCGATCGTCACGAAGGCGGCGATCGTGACCGTGAAGACGAGGATGCGCAGGTGCGGTTTGAGGAGACCGCGAATCAGGCTGACGATGAGACTCGCCATGATGAGCACGAAAGCGGTGGCAGCCGCCATCGTCATCGCGCCCTTCATGCTGTTCGTCACGGCAAGCACCGGGCACATGCCGAGCAACTGCCGGAAGATGGGATTCTCGGGCAGGATGCCGCTGATGAAGCGCTCGGCGGACGTGGGCTGGTCGCTCGCCATGATCACTCTCCCGCGGCCGCGGCGAGTTTCGCGCGCATGTCGCTGGTCATCGCCGCATTGACGATGTCGCAAACCGCCACCGCCGAGATCGTCGCTCCCGTGATGGCGCGGATGGTCGACGGTCCCTCGTCCGCATCGGTCTTGACGACGGTGAGCGCGGTCGCCGTGTTCTTGCCGATGAACTGCTCGAGCCACCACGCCTCGGCGATCTTGTTGCCGAGGCCGGGCGTCTCTTTCTGATCGAGCACGTAGAGGCCCGTGAGCGCCGATCCCGTCTTGTCGCAGCCGATGAGAATCTCGATGCGGTCGCCAAATCCGAGACCGCCCGCCGGGACCACCCAGCCGACGGTCTTTCCGCCGGCGAGCGCCCGGTAGACCGTGACGCCGGCGAGGTCGGCTTTCTCGCCGCCCTCGGCGCCCGGCACCAACACCGGAACCTGCGAGAGCGTTTCGTTGAGCTTGTTGAGCGCGATGCGGTCGGATACGAGCGCCTGCATCCCGGCGAGCGCCGCGCCGAAGACGAGCGCGATCGCGAGCACGAGCCAGGCCTGTCCTAGAAATCGAAACATCGCCGCCTCACTTCTTCGCGGGCTTGACCGGAACGGGTCCGCCAAGCGGAAGTGGAATCGTCCAGCGATTGATCAGCGGAGCCGCGGCGTTCATGAGCAGCACGGCGAACATCACGCCCTCGGGATAGCCGCTGAACATGCGGAGTACGTAGACCAGCACGCCGATGCCGGCGCCGTAGATCAATTTGCCGCGCGGCGTGAGCGGGCTGCTCACCGGATCGGTCGCGATGAAGAACGCCCCGAAGAGCAGCGAGCCCGCGAGCACGTGATGCATGACGGTCAGCGGCGATTCGGGGGCCAGGAGTTGGCCGATGCCGGCCAGCACGACCACCGCTCCGATCGTTCCTGCGGGGATCTCCCAAGACGCCGACCGGCGGATGCAGAGATAGAGACCGCCGAGCAAACACGCGAGCGCGCTCGTCTCGCCGAGCGAGCCATTGACCGTGCCGAGGAAGAGCGGCCACCAGGGCGTCCCTTGCCCCGCCTGCTTGGCGAGCGTGAGCGGAGTCGCCTCGGTCAGCACGCGCAGGGCGGACCCGGGATCGACGAACGCCGACGCGCCGAGCGCCGCCGGAAACGCGATCATCACGAAGGCGCGGCCGACCATCGCCGGATTGAAAATGTTGTAACCGAGGCCGCCGAAAACGACCTTCCCCAGGCCGATCGCGAAGAACGACGCGATCACCGCGACGTACCAGGGCGCGCTCCACGGCAACGAGAGCCCGAGAATGACGCCCGTCACCGTCGCGGAGAGGTCGGCCGTGGCCGCCGCGCGGCCGCGCATGCGCAGCAGCGCCGCCTCGAACACGAGGCAGGATGCGACGGCGATGCCGATCTGCAGCACGGCGTGCCACGAGAACACCCACACGGCGACCGCGACGACCGGCGCGAGGCCGATGAGGACGTCGGCCATCATGCGGCGCGTCGTCAGCGCGGAGTCCGTCAGATGCGGCGCGGGAGCGACGTGCAGCGCCCACGCGGGGGGCGCGGGCTCCGGCGGCGGAGTCCCGGCGTCGTCGGCCGTGGATTCCATGTTCTGCGGGCGATCGATCATCGGTTCGCAGTCCTCGCGGCGCGCGGCCGCTTCGAAGTGCGCTCTTGCTTCAGTCGCGAGGCAACTCGGCCTTGCCCATGCGGATCAATTGCGTCAACGGGATGCTCGCGGGGCACGCGTAGGCGCAGCACCCGCATTCGATGCACGCCTGGATGTGATAGGCGCGCGCGATCTCCCAGGCCTTCTTGCGCGCCGCGAGCGCGATCTTCGTCGGCACGAGGTGAATCGGGCAGACGTCCACGCAGCGCCCGCAGCGCACGCAGTTGGTCTCGTTCGCCTTGCGCACGTCGGCGTGTGTGAGGATCGTCAGCCCGCTCGTACCCTTGGTGACCGGCGCGTCGAGCGTCCCGAGCGCGAAGCCCATCATCGGGCCGCCGGCGAGCGCGCGTTCGGCATCGTCGGTGAGCCCGCCGCAGGCCTCGGCGAGGACGCGATAGCTGACGCCGATCGGCACGAGGAGGTTCTTGGGCTGCCTGATGCCTGCGCCCGAGACGGACACGATGCGATGCGTGAGCGGCTTGCCGCGCAGAACGGCCCGCGCGATGGCGGCCGCCGTGCCGACGTTGACGACGACGATGCCGACATCGAGCGGCAGGCCGCCGGTCGGCACCGCGAGGCCCGTCGCGGCGCGGATCAACTGACGCTCGCCGCCCATCGGGTACTTCGTCGGCATGCCGATCACGCGAACCGGAGTGCCCAAGGCGGCGTCGGTCATCGACGCGATCGCCTTCGGCTTGTTGTCTTCGATACCGATCACGATGTCCGTAGCGCCCACGGCCTTCGCCGCTAGGATCGCGCCCGTGACGATCGGTGCGGGGGCTTCGAGCATCAGCCGATAGTCGGAGGTGAGATAGGGCTCGCACTCCGATCCGTTCACGATGAGCGTGTGGATCGGCTTGTTCTCGGGGCGGCGCAGTTTCACGTGCGTCGGAAACGCCGCGCCTCCGAGGCCGACGATCCCGGCCTTCTGTACGGCCTCGACGATCGCGGCTGCGTCGTCGGGGAGGCCGGCCGTGGGCCACTCGCCGCCGAAGACATCTTCCCAGAGCGCCCGACCCTCGAACTGCTCACCCTCCGCCTTGATCGGCACCGTCGGTACGTGGCGCCCATTGGGGAGCGTCGTCACGCCCTCGCGCGCGGTCTTGCCGTTGATCGAAGCGTGGACCGGTGCGCTCACGAAGCCGGTCGCCTTGCCGACTTCGTCGCCGACCTTCACCTCCGTGCGCGGCTTGTGGATCGCCTCGCACGGCGCACCCAGGTGCTGCAGCAGTGGAATGGCGACCTCCGCCGGCGTCGGCAGGATCTCGATCGCGGCGTCGGCAGAGAGGCGCTTGTGGTCGTCCGGGTGGATGCCGCGAGAGAAAGAACCGGAGTGGGCGTGGACGTGGGCGGGAGCAGTGCTCATGCGTGGCTCCGGGGAGGAGCGCTCGGCTTGATGCGCCGGGCGATCAGCGTCGTGACGATCATTCCGAGGAGCAGGCCGGCGATGCCGCCGACGCCCGTCGCCGCTGGGTCGGGACCCGCGAGCGCGGCGCCGAGGATGCCGGTCACGACCGGGACGACGAAGTAGAGGATCGACGAAAGAACGAGTGCGAGGCCCGAGAACCCGCCTTCGACGGGACGGGAGGCGCCGCCGGTCTGATCACAACCGGAACAACCGCCGTCACAGCTCGCGCCGGGCGGCATGTCGGAGACGGGCAGCCGGTGCATCGGCGCTCTCCTGCCGACTGCGGAGTCGCAAGGCGGCTCGCAGCCGCAACGCCCCGGCATGCCCTGCGCTCTTAGCTGTGCGGCCGGGATAGGTAAGGATCAGAGTAACTAGGATGTTTGTCAAGACTCGCCGAGGTTTCATTCAGATAAAGCGCCGCACTCGTCGCTCCTCGTTCCGAGGTGTCCGCCGCTGACGCCGGAATCACCGCCAGGAACGGGGGATCTCGAGTTCGATTTCGCCTCGGGCAACGAGACCGGCGCCCACGATGCGCCCATCGACCCGAAGCGCGACGTGCCCGCCCGGGAGGCTTGGCGCGGCGGGAAGCCGTCCCGCCTGGACGAACCTCGCGGCGTCCTCCCTCGTGAGATCGATCACGTTCGTTTCGATGGCGGGGCCTAGCCACCGCAGCCCTGCCGTCGTTGCCCGGGGACCGCGAGACGTGAGATGGATGAGGCGAAGTCCGGGGGCGACCACGTGGAGTCGCGCCAGGTCCGGTGCTCCATGACCCGGGGGGCGCGAGAGCAGCCACAGGTCGCGGCCGCGCGCATGGACGATGGCGGCGTCGAGGACGGTTTCCGGAATACCGAAGCGCTCGCGCAGGTACGACGCCGCGGTCGCTCGTGCCGCCGGGTCGTCAGCGATGGGAGCCGGCGCGACGTGCTGGCGCCGCCGGGCGTGCTTCGACGAGGAAGGGTCCTTGCGGAGCAGAGCCAGAAAGAAACCCCACGAGCCGGTGTGGTGCGGGAAAACGCGTCGCGCGCGCTCCATCTCTGGTGGGAAGGAGAGATCTCCGAAGCGCAGCAGCCCGGGTTGCCCCGGAAGCGCGACCGGAATCGGCTCGAGGGTCAGGTCGTCGCGCGTGCTCAGCGCGTGGGCGACAACGGCTTCGTTCTCCTCGGGCGCGTACGAGCACGTGGCGTAGACGAGCCGGCCGCCTGGCGCCAGAAGATCGAGAGCTCGCTCGAGGATGCGCCTCTGAAGCGCGTTGGCTTGGACGAGCCCCTCCTCGCCGCGCGGATCGTAGCGCGGCAGAGGCACGCGAAACGTGCCCTCGCCCGTGCAGGGAGCATCGACGAGGATCGCATCGAAGAGATCGCCCTCGGCGGGCGAGGGGAACGCCGCGCCGTCTTGCAGCACGACGATCGCTCGGGACACGGCCATTCGCGAGAGTGTCTGCACGAGGATCCCGGCGCGCCCGCGCGAGCGGTCGTTGGCGACGATGGCCGCGCGCCCGTGGGCGAGCGCGTCGAGCAGCGCCGTCTTGCCGCCGGGAGCAGCGCAGAGGTCGAGGACGCGCTCTCCTTCGCGGGGGGCGAGTGCGTAGGGAGCTGTTGCGCTCGACACTCCCTGCGGATGGGCGAAACCGAGCACGACTTCGAGGAGCGAGCCGGCCCCTTGATGCCCCGTGACGCGCAGATGGTGTTCCGTGAACGGCAGCGGCTCGGCACCGAGCCCGCGCGCGCGGAGTTCGCGTGCGAGAAGGTCCCGGTCTGCTGGGCCCCCCGGGACGAAGAGATCGACCGGCGGTGCGGCTTCGAGAGCAGCCCGAAAGGCCTGCGCGTCATCGACGATGTGGTCGTAGCGTGCGAGCCAAGCGCGAGAGACGCGGACGCGGTCGTCTCCGGGCGCGCGTTCTGTCCGGTGGGTCATCGGGACGTGCGGCGAGGCGCTGGTCCGAGCGACCGCGGGGCTCCGGGGGTCCGCGCCCGATCGTGGCCCGGACACGATCCGCAGGCGTGGTCCTCACCGCGCATGACGCGCCGCACATGCCGCGCGAGGAATGCCACAGCGGCGATGACCGCCACGCCCACCAGCGCCACCTGAATCCAGCCAGTCATGCGCCGATCCCAACCGCGACTTGGTAGGTGACGAGTGCGCCGATGTACGCCAGGACGGTCATGTAGACGAAGGTCAGCGCCGGCCAGGACCACGAGCCGGACTCTCTCCGGATCACCACGAGCGTCGAGGCGCACTGACAGCAGAGCGCAAAGAAAACGACGATCGAGAGTGCAACGGGCAACGAGAAGAGCGGCGTGCCGTCGCTTCGCGTTGCGCGCTTCATCATGGCGATGAGGTCGCTCGACTCTTCGTCGACATCTTCGCCGACGCCGAGGATCGTCCCCATCGTGGCGATGACGACCTCG
This sequence comes from uncultured Acidobacteriota bacterium, assembly GCA_964586535.1. Classification (GTDB taxonomy): domain Bacteria; phylum Acidobacteriota; class Polarisedimenticolia; order J045; family J045; genus CAZPJJ01. Next base: position 10,020 of record CAZPJJ010000058.1, read on the forward strand.
CGCGCGGGAAACGACGCGATCGCCGCCATGCCGATGCGCCAGTCCCAGCCCAGCGGCGCCACGACCGGCTCTACGAAGTGCCCGAGGCGGCCCATGACACTCTGCTGCAGGTAGGCCGAGGCTTCGGCCTCGTCGAGCGCGCTGATCTCCGCCGCGCTCGTCGCGACGGCGCGTTTGGCGGTGAATTCCGCCGCCACTTCGGGTGAGCGCGGGAAGTACGAGAGCGCCCAGACGACGATCGAGAAGGCGAGGATCACCGACCCGGCGCGTAAGAGGAACTCGCGTCCCTGCGCGTAGAGGCGCGTCGCGACGGTGCGGGAGTTGGGGAGTTTGTAGTCCGGCAACTCCATGACGAAGGCGGGCAGTGCTCCTCGCAGGATCGTGCGCCGGGTGATCCAAACGACCGGGATCGCCACGAAGAGCCCGATCAGGTGCGCGGCGAGGAGAACGAGACCCTGCAGCCCGAGCAGACCCCCTGCGAACGACTTCTCGGGGACGAAGGCTCCGATCATCAGAACGTAGACCGGGAGTCGCGCCGAGCAACTCATCAACGGCGCGACGAGGATCGTTGCGAGGCGGTCCCTCCTATTCGAGATGGAGCGTGCCGCCATGATGCCGGGCACCGCGCAGGCGAAGCTGGAGATCAGCGGGATCACGGATTGCCCCGAGAGGCCGATCTTCGTGAGCAGCTTGTCCATGAGGAACGCGGCGCGAGCCATGTAGCCGCAGTCCTCGAGCAGCGCGACGAAGAAGAAAAGCAGCAGGATCTGCGGCAAGAAGACGATCACGCCGCCGACGCCGCTCACGACGCCATCGACAAGGAGGCTTTCGAGGGGACCCTCGGCGAGCGCGCCGGCGATGGCGGAGCCGAGCAAGTCGGTTCCGGTGCCGATCAGATCCATGAGCGGCGCTGCGCCGCGATAGATCGCCTGGAAGACCGCCGCGAGGACGAAGAACAACACGGCCGTACCCCAGAGCCGGTGCGTGAGGATTCCGTCGACGCGGCGCGTGAAGGTGCGATCGTCCTCGCGTTGCTTGCGCACGGCCCGCTCGCGGAGGGCGTTGGCCCAAGCGTAGCGAGCTCCGGCCTCGAGGGCGGCGCACGGACGGTTTTCTCCGAGGCGCGCGCGTGCCGCCGCGAGGCGCTGCGCGAATTCGTCACCGAGAGTGGCGAGAAGCCGCCGCGGGATTTCGCCGTCAAGGTCGACCAGGGCGCGAAGCGCTTCGGTCGAGGAGACATCGCGGCCGAGGATCGCGCGCTTTTCGTGCAGGTACGAGCGCAACGACTCGGCCTCGGCGAGAAGCGGGGCGGGGAGTTCGGGCCCGCGCCCCCGCGGCGGGATCTCCTTCGAGACCGCGCGCAGGATCGCGTCTTCGAGCGCCAGGATCCCGACGCGCTTGTCGGCACGGACGGGAATCACCGGGACGCCGAGCGCGTCTTCGAGCGCCTTGACGTCGATCGCGTGGCCGCGGCGCTCGGCGACATCCGTCATGTTGAGCGCGATGACGGTGGGGATCCCGAGTTCGAGAACCTGCGACGTGAGATAGAGATTACGGGGCAGATTGCTCGCGTCGACGATGACGACGACGGCGTCGAGCGGGCTTTCGCCCGCCTGCTGGCCGAGGAGCACATCGACCGCGACCAGCTCGTCTTGAGAGCGCGCGGCGAGGCTGTACGTGCCGGGGACATCGATGACCCGCACGGACTCGCGCCCGCGCTTCATCACGCCGACGGCGCGCTCGACCGTGACGCCTGGGTAGTTGCCGACTTGTTGCGAGAGCCCGGTCAGGGCGTTGAAGAGAGTGGTCTTCCCCGTGTTGGGGTTACCGACGAGCGCAACCGAAGGGGTTGCGACGCTTACAGACACGGCTCCACCTCGATCCGCGCCGCTTCGCTCTTGCGGACGGAGAGGTGGTAGCCGTGCAGGCAGAGTTCCATCGGGTCGCCCAGAGGCGCCAAGCGAACGACTTCGACTGGGGTGCCCTCGATCAGACCCATTTCCATCAGGCGCTGGGTCAGACCATCGGCGCCACGGACATTGAGCACTCGCGCGCGGGCCGTCGGGGGCAGGTGATCGAGCGTCGTCACGGGTTCACCCTGCATTAGCGGCATCAAGCCGTTGGTTCGAGTCCGCGGTCCCTATGAGGCTCGCTGTAATCTCAGTTGCGACCGCGTCTCAATTAACTCTCGGTAATTATCGTTCTAATTCTCGGGAAGTCAAGACCCGCCGATCGTCCACTTGCATGGCGCCGAATCCAGCCCTTTGGCGGCGTCAGACCGCGAGGATGCGGGACTTTTCGCGCAGCGCCGCGCGCTCTATGAGCCGATCGTACGCTGCTGCGGACTTCTCCCAAGAGAGATCTTCACCCATCGCCCGCACACGCATGAGAGCGAGATCGCCGGGTGCGCGCGTGAATGTCCGCAGTGCGCGCTCGCAGGCCCAACGGAGCCCCTCCGGGTCCGGATGATTGAAGACATAGCCGTTGCCGTTCGCGGGCGACTCGTCGATGTCGCGCACGGTATCGGCGAGGCCTCCGGTGCGACGGACAATCGGCGGCGTGCCGTAGCGCAGGGCGACCATCTGTCCGAGTCCGCAGGGTTCGAAGATGCTCGGCATGACGAAGAAGTCGGAGCCGGCGTAGATCCGCCGCGCGAGCCGCTCGTCAAAGGCCTCCACGATGGCGACGGATTGGCGCCAGATGCTCGCGAGTCCATGCAGCGGCTCGATCAGCGAGCGCTGGCCAGTACCGAGCAGGACGATCTGCGCGCCTTGCTCGACGAGCCATGGGGCCACGTGCTCGACGAGGTGAATACCCTTCTGTCGGTCCACGCGCGTCACCATGCCGAAGACAGGCACCGTGTCCTCGACGCGCAGGCCGAGTTCCTTCTGCAGTGCCGCCTTGCAGAGAGCCTTGCCGACGGGCGCCTCAGGGCCGTAGCGCGCGTCGAGCGCCCGGTCCGTCATGGGATTCCATGCGTCGACGTCGATACCATTGAGGATTCCGGAGAGATCGTCGCCGCGCGATTGCAGAGCACCCTCGAGCCCCTCGCCGAAGAGCGGCCAGACGATCTCTTTCGCGTAAGTCGGAGAGACCGTGACCACGGCCGTCGCATGGTAGATCGCTCCTTTGAGCAGATTGAGCGCTCCGAGGGACTCGAGCCCATGGTGGTCGATGAAGATCTCGGGGATCTCCATCCACCGCGCGAGATCCATCGGGAAGACGCCCTGGTGCGCCAAGTTGTGGATCACGAGCAGCGACGCGGTGTCCTTGAGCGGATCCAGGACGCGCGGATGCGCGCGCAGGAGCGTCGTCGCGAGTGCCGCCGGCCAATCGTGCGCGACGATCGCCTGGGGCGGCGCGGGCAGCCTGCGCAGCGCCTCGAGCGCGGCGCCGCAGAACCACGCGAAACGCACGCCGTTGTCGCCGTAGGAGCCGTCGGAAGTGCCGTAGACGCCGTCCCGCGCAAAGAACTCGTCGTGCGCGATCACGATGAGGCGCACTCCGTCCAGCCGTGTTTCGATCGCGGCGCCGCGCACCTCGACGCCCGCGACGCGGTAGGCAATCGGCTGCGATGCGAGCGTTCGAGGGAGCCGGTTCCAGACGGATCGGTAACCAGGGATCACGACCGTGACTTCGCGTCCGGCCCGCGCCTGCGCGCGCGGCAACGCGCCGACGACGTCCCCGAGCCCGCCGACCTTCACGAAAGGTGCCATTTCGGGAGCAACGTGAGCGATGTGCATGAGGGGATTATGTCCGAGAAATCCCCCGCGCTCCTCGACACGCACCCACCCGGTCGAATCGTGCGCCTTCGTGCCGGCGGACTGGTAGTCTCATCCAATGTCGAAAATCGGACGGAGCGCGAGTTTTCCACTCGGCGTGCCCTCGATCGTGGCCGCCGGGTGCGAGAGCGGCTTCACCGCCTGCGGCGTAACCGCTTGCGCTCCGTCGGAGCATGGGGACCATCTCGATCGCTGGCTGGCGATGGGCGCGCACGGGTCGATGGCCTGGATGGCTTCGACCGCGGCGATCCGCAAGGACTTGCAGGCCAAGTGGGACTGGGCGCGAACGGCTCTCGTCGGCGTCGTCTCCTATCTGCAGCAGCCCGTCGAGCGCAGCCGCGCGCCCGGGCTCTGGCGCCACGTCGCGCGCTACGCGCGCGGGCGCGACTATCACGAAGTCGTCAAGGCTAGGCTCGAGGCCTGGGCGCACGCGCTCGCGGCAGGCGCAAACGAACCATTTCGTCACGCCGCGCTCGTCGACACCTCGGCGATCCTCGAGCGCGAGCTAGCCATGCGCGCCGGTCTCGGCTGGATCGGCAAGAACACCTGCCTCATCGGACCCGACGGTGACTCGTGGCGGTTCATCGGCGTGCTGCTCGTCGACTTCGACGTCGAACACGAGCCC
>CAZPJJ010000059.1:0-14321 GCA_964586535.1 uncultured Acidobacteriota bacterium
CGTCGACGCGCTCGGGCAGGGCATCGCGGGCGTCGGGGTCGACGTCGAGCAGACGCGCCGGCGCTTCGCCTTCGGCTCGGCGATCAGTCGGACCGCGATCTTCAATGCCACCTACAGGAACTTCTTCGTCGACCACTTCGAGTGGGCGACCTTCGAGAACGAAGCGAAGTGGTATTCCACCGAGCCACAGCGCGACAACGAGAACTACTTCGACGCCGACTGGCTGGCGGACTTCTGCCGCGACAACGGCATTCGCATCCACGGCCACACGCTCTTCTGGGCGGTCCCCGGCAATCAGCCCTCTTGGGTCGCCGGCGTCCCCGACTCCGAGCTGCAAGCCGAGATGGAGGAGCGCCTCACGAGCATCATCCCGCGCTATCAGGACGACTTCCTGCATTGGGACGTCAACAACGAGATGCTGCACGGCAGCTACTACGTCTCGCGCCTCGGCCCCTCGATCCGCCCCTGGATGTTCGAGCGGGCGCGCCAGCTCGACCCCGACGCGCTGCTCTTCGTCAACGACTACAACATCATCAGCGGCAACGAGACCGAGGCCTACATCGATCACATTCGCGATCTTCAAGCGCAGGGTATCGTCATCGACGCCGTCGGCGTGCAGGGCCACTTCAGCGGCACGCTCGATCCGTGGGCGATCAAGAGCAAGCTCGACCGTCTCGCCACCCTGGAGCTGCCGATCTGGGTCACCGAGTTCGACATCGTCGACGCCAACGATGTATCGCGCGCGGACAAGCTGGAGATTCTCTATCGCACCGCCTTCAGCCATCCCTACGTGGACGGGATCCTGATGTGGGGCTTCTGGGCCGGGAACCACTGGCGCGGCGAGGACGCCGCGATCGTCGATCTCGACTGGACGCTCAACGCCGCCGGAGTGCGCTACGAAGCGCTGCTCGCCGAGTGGACGACCGCCGCGAGCGGCAGCACCGCCGGCGACGGGCGCTTCGCGCTGCGCGCCTTCCACGGCGACCACGCCATCACGCTCGACGACGGCACGCCCAGCCCGCCCGTTTACGAACTCGAGATCGAGCCCGGCCCCGGCGCGCGCGAGGTCGTCCTCCCGCTCGATCCCGCGTCGTGCTTGGTCGCGGGCGAGGTGATCGGCTTGACGCTGACACATGAGCCAACCGGCGACGTCACGACGCTCGCGTGGCTCCCGCCCGTCGATCCCGCCGGCATGGCCGTCGTCTACGACGTGCTCCGCGCGGCGTCCCCCGACGACTTCGCGTCCGCCGCGTGCCTCGAAACCGACGACGGCGATGACACGACCGCCCTCGACGGCGACACCCCGTCGAGCGGCTCCGCGGCGTGGTTCCTCGTGCGCGCCCGCAACGTCTGTCCCTCCGCCGAGGGTCCGCTCGGCAGCGACTCGGCCGGCGCGCCTCGCACCGGAGTGGCGTGCCCGGAGTGAGGGCGCGCCGGGTTGTCGACGGCACCGGGCGCGCGGGCGGCCGCGTGGAGGTCGGCGGGCGTGGATGCGTTTGGATCTAACCCGTGCGCCGCGCGCCTCGATCAATCCGAACGGAGATCGGTCGGCGTACCCGCGCCGGCGCGGTCCGATGTCGCGGCGGCAAGCGATAAATTGCTGATCTGCAAAGGATTTTGATTTATCGCGGCCACCATCGCATCGGCCGCGACGACCCTCGCGATTTTTCCACGAGTTCCCGCCCGCCGAGTCTGAGCCGTCATGTAGACTTACCAGGCACTTATTTCTTGGAGGTTCCCATGGCGAGCTGTCACACGATGAGCGTCGGCGAGATTTATGTCTGCAAGGATTGCGGCCTCGAGGTCGAGGTCAAGCACGAGTGCAAGGATCATGGTGTGCCCGAGAAAGATTGTGGCTGCCCGCCCTGCAACATGACCTGCTGCGGTCACCCGCTCGAACTCAAGGCCTGACAACTCTCAGCCCGCACACATCGACTGAGAAGGAGGCTCGTCCTGCCGGGGCGGGCCTTTTCTCTTTACCCGTGCAGGTGGCGTACGCCTGGTACGGGCGAGCCGTCAGATGTCGGACGCGCCGAACGCCGGGGCGGTCTGGGTTGGGAAGAGTGGGTGAGGAGCGATTCGAACTTGGTGCCCGGGGACGGAATTGAACCGCCGACACCGTGATTTTCAGTCACGTGCTCTACCAACTGAGCTACCCGGGCACGCGTGGAACCGCGGAAGGCTACGCCAAGGGGTCGGGGGCGTCAAGACGAAACCCGCGCGGGACGCCGCAAGACACTGAAGCCAGGGGACTTCGAGCCCCTGTGGATCGCCTGAAAGCGACCCATGGGGGCGATTCGGCGCTCCGTCCGGAGTGCGGGTCTCATGGCGAAGACCGCGGCCCCGCTCCCAGGCCGCCGTCTCACCTAGACGGCCCTTCCACCCTGGGCGACGGTCTCTCGATGTTGATCGGGTGAAGGAGTCGAGAGCGCCCGGTCGTCTCTCTCGCATCGGGGCGCGGCCTTTCGCGTGCCGCTCATCATCAGGAGAACCACCGATGCGTCCGGTCTCGTTCGTTCTACTCGTTCTCAGCGTGCTCCTCGTCGCGGTCGCGCCCGCGCTCGCCCAGACGAACGTCCCCGCGGGGACGATCTCGGTCGACACGACATGGAATCTGGCGGGGTCGCCCTACATCGTCAAAGGAACGGTCACGATCCAAGGGACGGATGGGCCCGATGGAATCACGACGCTCACGATCGAGCCGGGCGTCGTGGTGCAATTCGACGAGCGCCACGATCTGCAGATCGGCGTCTCGCAGCCGGGGGCGCTGATTGCCGACGGCAACGCGGCCGGCGGGCCGGCGACGATCGTCTTCACGGCGTCGAGCGCGGCTCCGACAGCGCCCTTTTGGGACGGCCTGCTCTTCGGCGCACAGGCGCGGTCGTCGATCATCCGCAACGCGGTCGTGGAGTACTCGGGGCGGGGCACGAACTTCAAGGGAGCGATCCGCACGCAGGCTGCGGTCTCGACGACGATCACGATCGAAGATGTGACGATCCGCGTGAGCGGCGACGCGAACGGCTCGGGCCTCTTCATCGCCGGCGGGACGGTCCAGGCGGCGGATTGCAGCTTCGAGGCGAACGCGAGCTACGACGTGCGCCTCTCGTCGGGGACCGGCTTCGTCGACGATTCTTCGTTCGAGAGCGTGCGCTTCGACAACGCCAACGCCACGGTCACGTTCAGTGGGAACACGGTGACGAACTGGGGCACGCGCCTCTCGCGCCTGACGGCGGACGCCGCGGCGCGCTTCCCGATCGACAACACGGTCTCCTCGATCGCCGGAGCCAACACCGAGATCGTCGCCAGCACGCAGAACGTCGACGGTACGTGGAGTCCCGCGCTCGGCGTCTACCTGGTGCTGGGGAACATCACGGTGCAGGGCACCGACGGTGCCGACGGCCGCACGACGCTGACGGTCGAGGGCAGTACCGAAGTGCGCATGGCGAATTTCGCCGTGATCAACGTCGGTACGGGGGCGCCGGGATCCCTGATCGTCGATGGCGACACAGGCGTGACGCCCGGGACGGTGCTCTTCACCAGCTCGCAGGCGGCGCCCGTTGGCGCGGTCTGGGGCGGCCTCTGGCTGCGCACGCAGTCCGGAGCATCGACGCTTCGCAACCTGATCGTCGAGCACGCAGGCCGCGGGGGCGGCGTGCGCGGTGCCGTGCAAGTCTCGTCGTCGTCGGCGACGGCGGTCGCGATCGACCGGCTCACCGTGCGCGAGAACGGCAACGGCGGCACGGCGGGGCTCTACCTCGAGGGCGGCACGAACACGATCACGGCCAGCGTCTTCGAGAACAACGCCTATTACGATTTGCAGCTCGCGAACGGTTCGGGCGCTTTCACGTCGTCGACGTTCTCGAGCGTGCGCTTCGAGTTCCTCAATCCGCCCTACACGTTCTTCGGCTGCACGATGCCGAACTGGGGCGCGCTCGTCTCGCGGATCACGGCGGACGCCGCCGCGCGCCTTGCACCGGACAACACGGTGACGGCGGTTCCAGGCGCGATCACCGAGATCGGCGATTCATCGATCACTGTGGACGCCGAGTTCGGGCCCGAGGTGGGAACTTATCGGCCTTTCGCGAGCCTCAACATCTCGGGCACCGCTGGCGCGGATGGCGTGACGACGCTGACGCTCCTCCCGGGGACTCGTGTCGAGTTCGACTTCGGTGCCGGCCTCAACATCGGCACGCTCTTGGGCGAGCCCGGCCGCATCGTCACGGCTCCCGGCGCTCCGGCGCCGGTGCTGACGGCCAAGTTGCCGGGCGCGGGCGTGGCGTTCTGGAGCGGTGTGCGCGTCGAGTCCGCGGCGACGGCTTCCCTGGAAGGCCTCGCGGTCGAGTTCGGGACGAACTGCCTCGACGTGCGTGGCGTCCTGGACGCGGCGCGCGATCTTTCGTTCAAGCGCTGCTCCCTCGGCATGTCGATCTCGAACAACACGCCGGCCTTTCCCATCGAGCGACTGCGCTGCAATACGACGGACATCTGCGTGCGCTCGACGAGCGCCGAGCCCGTGATTCGCGAGAGTGAGTTGATCGGCAGCGACTTCGGCGTGCAGAACACGACGCCGGGAACGGTCACCGTCGATGCGCGCGAGAACTGGTGGGGCGATCCGACCGGTCCCTCGGGCGAGGGAAGCGGCGCGGGATCCAGGGTGAGCGAGGGCGTGCTCTTCGATCCGTGGCTCTCGATCCCCCCCGATGACGGGGACGGTGCGCTCGCCGACGATGGCGACGGCATCGCCGACCCCTGCACGTCCGGCACGACGGTCGACTGCGATGACAACTGCCCGACGATCCCCAACGCTTCGCAGCAAGATACAGACGGCGACGGCACCGGCGACGCCTGCGAAGCGAACGCGGTGCTCACGGTCTCGAACGACCCCGCGGACGGTGCGGACTTCGAGACGGTCCAGGGAGCGGTCGATGCCGCGCTCCGGCCGGCGACGACGGTGCGCATCCTGCCCGGCCTCGGGCCTTACGACGAGCGTGTGCGCCTCGATCGCGTCGTCTCGTTGACGCTCGAGGGCGCGTCGACGGATCCGCTCGATCCGGTCGTCATCGACGCTGGCGACGGCACGGCGGTCTTCCCCTTCGACGGCTCGGGTGCGGCACATGTCGTCAGGGATCTCACGCTGCGCGGCCAGAACGGGCTCTTCGGCCGCTACGACACGCGCATCGAGAACGTCCGCTTCGAGGCGAATACAGGCGGCGCGGCGGATCTCGAGGTGGGGCACTACCGCTTCGTCGATGTCACCGTCACGGGCGGCTCCTCCAACGGCATCTCGTTGCGCGGCTCGTCGACGGCGGTCGTCGAGCGGACGCTGATCGACGCGATGCTCGGTTTCGCCGTGTTCACGCAGAACGATGTGACGCTGATCGACACGATCATCGCGGGCTCGCAGCGAGGCATCGTCACGAGTGGCGCTGATACCGTCGTCACGCTTTCGTTCGTGACGATCGTCGACTCGACCGAGCAAGGCATCGACAACGCCGCGGGCGCGACCGTGACGATCGAGGATTCGATCGTCTATGGAAACCTCGGCGGCGACCTCTCCGGCGTGCCGTGCACGAGCGTCCTGCGCTCGAACACCGGCGCGGCGACGGGGTGCGCGGGTGCGGACGGCAATATCTCCGCCGACCCGCTGCTCGACGCCGAGCGCCGGCTACAGACCGGCTCGCCGTGCATCGACATGGGGCTGGACGCCACGACTTACGACGGCTTCCCCTTTGTCGACATCGATCGCGAGCCTCGTCTCGCTGATGGCGACGGCGACGGCACCGCTCGCACGGATTGCGGCGCCGACGAATGGGTCGATCCCTCGCCCGCGATCGCGCCCGTGGGGAGGGTTCGCTTCACGACCGACACGCTCCTCGAATGGGATGCGGTCGCCGGTGCCGCGCTCTATCACCTCTACGGCGGCGACATCGCGACGCTCGGCCCCACCAGCTTCGGCACTTGCCAGGACGCTCTCGATCCAAACCTCACCGACACGAGCGCGACGATTCTCGACGTGCCGCCGCCGGGCAAAGGCGATTTCTATCTCGTGAGCGCCGAGAACGCGAGCGGCGAAGAGTCGATCCTCGGCTACGGCTCGAGCAGCGAGCGCCCCAACGCCAGCCCTTGTCCGTAAGCGAGGAGGCGGGACGGGAGCGGCGTGACGGCCGCTCCCGCCTCCTTTCTCTTTCTTCGATCAGCGCGACACGGCCGCGTTGAGCCAGGTGCGTGGCTCCGTGCCGAGCGCGGTTTGCAGATCGATCCAGGCGCGCATGACGGCGAGGCTCGCGAGATCGCGATCGGTGCGGCGCTCGCGGACGATCGCCTGCGCTTCGAGGAGGTCGTTCGTCGTCGCGCGGCCGGCGCGGTAGCGCTCTTCCTCGACGCGAAGCGTCTCGCTGGCGTCCGCCACGGCGGAGCGGCCGACTTCGACGGCGCCACGCGCCACGTCCAGATCGGCGAGCGCCCGCGCGATCTCGATCTGGATTCCGCGCCGCGCTTCCTCGAGTTGCGCGAGCGTGGCGCGTCGCTCGCTCTCGAGAGCGGCGCGACGAGGACCCCGCGTCCCCGCCTCGAGGAGCGAGAACGTCAGCGCGAGGCGCCCTTCGGACCACGAATCCACGTCGTAAGTGCCCGAGTCGTCCCAGGTCGTGCGGCCTTCGGCGACGAGCTTGGGCAGCGCCTCGGCGCGGACGGCCCGCGCGCGGAGCTCGAGGGCGCGCTCGCGCTCGCGCAGGGCGGCGAGATCGGGACGCGCTTCGAGGGCGCGCGCGACAAGCTGGTCCTGGCCGTCCTGCAGCGCGGGCACGAGGGCCGCGAGGGCGTCGCCGTCGACGGAGGCGACGTCGACCGGCTCGTCCCCTCCGATCGCGCGCGCGAGCGCGCGCAGCGCGACGCCGCGAGCGGCCACGAGCTGCCTTCGCTCCTGCGCGGCGACATCGCGCGCGACGACGATCTTCAGGCGCTCGCTCTCGAGGAGGCGTCCAGCGGCGACCGCGGCCTGGACCTCGGCGAGTCGCGCCTCGAGGCTGGCGACGAGGGCGTCGGTCGCGGCAACCGAGGCATCGATGGAAAGCACGTCGAGATGGATCGACGCTGCTTCGCGCGCGAGCTCTTGGAGCGTGCGCTCGGCGATGGCGCTGGCCGCCGCGCTCTCGGCCCTGCTTGCCGGGGCAACGAAGCGCCAGTGGCGCACGTCGACGAGCGGCTGGCGCAGCGTGACCTCGGCAGCGCGGAAGCTCGAGCCCCCCATCTGGAAGCTGCCGATCGGAGTCTGCAATGCCAGATCCCGCGAGCGCGCGAGCGCCGCCGCGCTGCCGCCGACGACGGGCAAGTACCCGCCTCGGCGTTCGGCGAGCGCAGCCAGTGTGGTGGCCTCGGCGACGGCCCGTTCCGCTTCCGCGGCGGGGCGCGCGGCGGCGCGCTCGATCGCGCCGGCGAGGGTGACGGGCTCCGCGGCGCGCGCGCTCCCGATTGACGCGCCCGCCAGCAGGAGCGCCGCGATGGTCAGGGTGCCCGCCGCCGGAAGCGCGCGCTGCGTCGCTCGTCTCCATCCAGCGGGAAGCAGCGAACCACCGCCGCCGAAGAGCAGCAGGTAGAGCGCGGGCACGACCGCGAGGGTCAGCATCGTCGACGCCAGCAGACCCGAGATGATCGCCCAGGCGAGCGGCGGCCAGAGCGACGTCTCCGAGAGCGCGAGCGGGATCAGACCCGCGACGGTCGTGCCCGTGGTGAGCAGAATCGGCATCAGGCGTCGGCCGACGGCTTCGACGAGCGCGTCCTGCAGCGCACTGCCCTGCGCGCGCTGCGTCTCGACGCGATCGATCAGCACGATCGCGTTGTTGACGACGATGCCGACGAGCGCGATCACGCCGAGCAGCGACATGAAGCCGAAGGGCTCGCCTGCAAAGAAGAGACCCGGAACGACGCCGGTCGCTGCGAGCGGGATCGTCACGAGCACGATGAGCAGCCGGCGGAACGAGTTGAACTCGGCGAGCAGGAAGCCGAGCAGGAGCACGACTCCCAGCGGCAGGCCGGAGAGCAGAGCGCGATTCGCGCTCGACGATTCGGAGGCGTCGCCGCCGAGCTCGACGCGGATGCTTCCGGGCAACTCGAGGCCTGCGATGCGCTCTTCGACTTCGCGCGTGACCTTGCCGTACGCGACGCCCGTCTCGAGCTGTGAGAGCACGAGGACGATGCGGCGACCGTCGCGATGCGAAATGGCGGCCGGACGCCACGCGACACTCGAACGCGCGATCTGGGAAAGTGGGACGGGTACGCCGCCGGGGACGGCCACGTCGATGGTCGCCAGGCGCTCGGCGGGAAGTTCTTCGCCCTCCTTCGAGCGCACGACGATCGGCACCGGGTCGTCGCCCGCGCGGTACTGGCCCGCGTGGAGGCCCCGCGTGCGGCCGTAGAGCGCGAGCGCCACGTCGGCGCGCGAGAGCCCGCGGCGCGCCGCTTCGGCGTCGTCGACGACGACATTCATGCGCGGCATGCCGATTCCCATGTCGTGACGCACGTCGACCGTTCCCGGAATCTCGCGAACTTGGGTGACGATCGCCTCGGCCGCCTGCTGGAGCTCGGCGAGGTCGTCGCCGTAGAGGCGGATCTCGATGGGCGCGACGACCGGAGGGCCCTGCTCGAGCAAGCGCGGCACGACGCGGGCCTCGGGAATCTCGGAGTGGGCGAGCGCGCGGATGTCCAGGATGATCCGCGGCACGTCCGAGAGGCGCGCGGTCTCGGCGGCGACTTGCGCGAAATGCGGCGCCGAAGGGACGCTCGCGAGGTTGTAATAGAACTTCGGCGCGTTGCGTCCGACGAACGCCGCAACCTTCGAGACCGACGGATCGGCGAGGAGGGCGCGCTCGACGATCGCCGTCGCACGGTCGGTTTCTTCGATCGGCGTGCCCTCGGGCAGCTCGATGTCGACGACGAGCTGGTTGCGGTCGGCGGCGGGGAAGAACTGGCGGTCGACGAACGCGGCGCCGACGATCGAGGCCGCGACGAGCCCGCCCACCGCGCCGAGCACGACCAAGGGCCGTCGTACGGCGAACGATCCGATCGCACGGCCCAGCGATTCGACCCTGCGCGCGCGCGACGCCGACACCGAGGGGCGAAGGACGAGCGCGCCCAGAGACGGCGTCACGAAGATCGCGAAAACGTAGCTCATCGCCAACGTGAGCATGATCACGACGGGAATCGCGCGCGTGAAGTCACCGACGTCGCCCTGCGAGATCAGCATCGGCACGAAGGCCGCGAGTGTCGTTCCGGTTGCCGAGAGCAGCGGCATCGCCAGCTCGCGTACCGTGCTCTGGGCCGCCAGCGCGGCGGGCTCGCCCGCGTCGAGCCGGTACTGGATGCTCTCGGCGACGACGATCGCGTTGTCGACGAGCATGCCCAGCGCGATGACGAGCGCCGCGATCGACATCTGCTGCAGGACGCCCCCGCCCGCCGCGTACACCGCGAGGGAGGAAAACGCCACGAGCGGGATGACCGAGGAGACGGTGAGTCCGAGCCGGACGCCCATCACGGCGACGAGAATCCCCGCGACGATGAGCATGCCCGTGAGCAGCGAGATGCCGAGTTCGGAGAGGCGGGTCTCGACGCGGCCGGGCTGATAGAAGAACTCCTCGACGGTGAGCGGCGCGAGATCCTCGCGCGCGGCCGCGATCTCCTCGCGTACGCGCGCGCCGAAGTCGACGAGGTCGAGGTTCTCCTCGGGGACGACCGAGACCACGATCGCCGCGATGCCGTTCGCGCGCGCCATCTCGGGAGTCGGCTCGGCCGGCGAGCGCCGCACGCGCGCCACCGACGCCAGCGGGACGCTCGTCCCGGATGCCAGCAGCACCGGCGTGGCTTCGATTTCTTCGATCGAGAGGAACTCGGTGCGCGGCGAGAGCACCGCCGTCTGGCCGGCGAGGCGCAGCGAGCCGCCCGGCAGCACCGTGTTGCGCGCTTCGAGCGCCGCGGCGAGATCGCGAGGGCCGACGCCGAGACGGCGCGCGGTGGCGTCGTCGAGTTCGATCGTGACCTGCTCGTCCGGATCGCCCGCGACGTGCACCTTCTTCACGCCCGGCAGCAGAAGCAGCCGGTGCTCGAGGCGGTCCGCCGCATGGGAGAGCTCGAGCGGATCGGAGGAGCCCGAGATCGCCACGACGATCGACTCGGTATCCATCACCTCGTCGTCGAGAACGGGCTCCGAGACCCCTTCCGGAAAGTCCTCACGCGCGCGGTCGAGCGCACGGCGCACCTCGTCCCAGGCGGCGTCGACATCGTAGATCGACTGGTCGAGCTGGACCTCGGCGACGACGAATCCCGTGCGCACGGTCGCGGTCACATGATCGACCTCGGGAACTTCGAAGAGATTCTCCTCGAGCGGTTCGAGCACGAGCCGCTCGATCGTTTCGGGATCGGCACCCGGAAAGACCGCCGTCACCAGACCCCAGCGCTCGGGGAGTTTCGGATCTTCCTGGCGCGGCATCGTCATCCAAGCGAGCGCGCCCGTCAGCGCGAGTAGCAGCGCCACGGAGAGAATCAATCGCTGGCGGCTCAGGATCGTCAGCATCGTGCTCATCTCGTCACCTCGGGACAGACCGTCCCTGATGCGCCGTCCGCGCGGCGCGTTCCGTCGTGTCCACTTCTTCGATCAGCGCTCGTCGAGTCAGTCGAGGATCGTCACCTTGTCGCCGTCGCCGAGGCTCGCCTGGCCCGCGACGACGACCAGATCACCCGCGCCGAGCTCGCCGCGCACCGAAACCAGCTCGCCTCGGATGCGATCCGGCTCGACGCGCACGCGGCGCGCCGTGTCGCCCTGGACGCGAAACACCGCGGCGTCGCGTCCGCCCGGGTTCAGCACCGCGCGCAGCGGAACCGCCAGCGCCGGCTCGCCGTCGATCGCGAGCGTCACCTGTGCTGTCGCTCCCGCGGCGACCGCCGCATGGCGAGGGCACTCGACGACCACGGGAAAGAGCCGCCCCGCACCCGCCGCGGTGAGCCCGACTTCCGTGATCGTGCCTTCGAGGCGAATCTCCGGCGCGGCCGGCAGCGCGATCGGGATGCGCGCGCCTTCGCGGATGCGTCCCGCCGCCCATTCCGGCACTTCCACTTCGATCTCCACCGCGCCGTCGCCGTCGACGACGACGACGGGCGCACCGGGCTCCGCGTACTCGCCGGGTTCCAAGAGCACGTCGCGCACCGTGCCCGTGAAGGTCGCGCGCAGCTCCGTTTCGTCGACCAGCCGCCGGGCTTCCGCCGCCACCGCCGCCGCCGCATCTCGAGCCGAGGCGATTGCGCGCTCGCTCGCCTCGATCTGCTCGCGCTCCTCCGCCGTGGCGGCGCGCGCCTCGAAGAGCTTCGTGACGCGTGCGAGGTCGCGGCGCGCCTGGGCAAGGCGGGTTTCCAACTCGGCGACCGCGGCCTCGGCGCGCGCGGCTTCGTGCGCCCACGCGCGGCCGTCGATGCGCGCGAGCACCTGCCCCGCGACGACGCGCGTCCCCACGTCCACCGGGCGCGCCTCCAGGCGCCCCCCGATCGAGAACGACGCCTCGGTGCGCCGCTTCGCGCGCACCATTCCCGAGAGCGTGATCTCGCGGCCGTCCGTCGTCGCCACCACTGAGGCGACGCGCACCGTCCGCGGTGCGGCCAGCGCGGCCGCGCGGCGCGCGCCCAGGTCGTTCGCCGTGTCCGCATCCGAACTCGGCATCAAGAGGAAAGCCGCCGCTCCTAGGAGCGCGAGTCCGAGAAGCACGGGGGCGAGGGGGCGTCGGGATTTCATTGGAGGCTCCTTCATTTCTTTCTCGGCGGCTCCGATCGATCGATCCATCAGATTGGCCGGTCGATCAAACGGGCTCGCTGAATCAGCACGCCGCAGCGGGCGCACGGGTTCGTCCTGGGGCTCCGTCAGTGCCGGGGTTCGAGGCCGCGCATCACGATGCGCACGACATCGTCGAGAAATGCGTGGTCGCGTTCGATCGGGGGGCGATTCTCGTCATCGTCCGTGAGCGCGCAAGCGATCTCGCGGCAGTAGGCGCTCGCGAACCAGTTCTCGATGACTCCCGTGAAGATCAGGATCACGTGGATCGGATTCACGTCGGCGCGAAACTCACCACGCATCTGTGCCTCGCGAATCTTCTGCGCGCCCTCCGCCATCACCGTGTTGCCGAGCTGCATGAGCGCGTCGGGCTGCTGGTCGGTGGACATCTCGAGGTTGTGCCAGTCGATCATGCGGACGAAGTCGGGGTTCGCGCGCAGGAACGCGAAGTACCCGCGCATTGCGTCCTCGAGCAGCGACGTGTCGCCCGTGCGCGTGGCGAACGCCTCGCGCTGCGCGTCGGCGTAGCTGCGGAAGATGCTCGACTTCACCGCCTCCCAGAGTTCTTCTTTCGACTTGAAGTGGTAGTGAATGAGCGACTGCGTCACCCCCGCCTCTTGGGCGATCTTGCTCATCGACGCGCCCGCGAAGCCCTTCTCGACGAAGACCTTCCGTGCGGCGTTGAGGATCGTGTCGCGGCTGTCTTCGCTCATCTTTCGCTCGCTGGACTGGGGAGGCGGGTGGGCGGAGGCCGCGAGGGGCTCGCCGGGGACCGTCTCGTGGGTCGTTTGATCGATCAGTTTGATCGACCGATCAAACAATACCGGTGAGAATGAGGGCCGTCAAGGGAGGGCGGAGAATTTTCTGCAGGGGCGGCGCGCCTCGTCTCCCGGCCGGGGCTGAGTCCTGCTGCCGGGATGCTCCGCAGGGTGCCGGGATGCCAGGAGGCCCCGCTCGCCTTACCCTCGGTCCATGCTCCAGGTCGCCATTCGAGCCGCCACCGGGACGCTCATCTTCCGAGAGTGGGAGGAAGCCCGCGCCCTCTGGGACCGGGTCACCGCGCGCGTGCCCGTCGCCGCGCTCGTGCTCATGCCCGACCAAGTGCACGCCGTGCTTCGCCACGCCGGCGACCGCATCGCCCTCAGCGGCGCGCTCGACGCCTATGCTCAGTGGCGCAATCGCGCGCGTCACGAGCGCGGGCCGGTCTTCGAGCGGCACGAGCTGCTGACGCCCGTGCGCGGTGCCCAGCATGCCCTGCGCGCTTGCCGCGACGTCCACCTCGCCCCCTGTCGCCGAGGTCTTGCAGCGGATCCCCTCGCGTGGCCCTTCACGACCCACCGCGACGCCGTCGGACTTGCCCTGCCTCCCGTCCTACGGCGGCGGCGCGACGCCCCGCGTTTTCATCGCCTCGTCTCGGCCGACCCCTCGTGCAGCGTCGACGGCACGTCCTTTCCCGGCCGCGCCGGCCCCGAGCGCCTGCCCGCACCCGACGACATCCTCGCCGCCGTCAGCGCCCTCACCCGCACCACCCTCGACGTGCTGCGCCGCCGCGGGCCCGCCCGCACGCTCCTCGTCGATGCGCTGCTCGCCCTCATCGGTGCCGACGCACACGTCGTCGCCGACATCGCCGATCTCAGCGCCCGCACCGTGCGCGAGAGACGCCGCGCCGCTCCGCCCAGGCGCACTCCCGAGATCGCCATCGTGGCCCGCGTCGCCGGCGATCCCCGCTTCGGTGCCCTGCGCGACGGCGACCTTCGCGAGAGTCCTTCCTGGGCGCCCTACCGCGACCTGCTCTAGCGCGCCGTCAGGAGGCGAACGCGGGGCGCGTGCGGCAGTTTGGGCGGCGAAGTCCATCGTGGGACGCACGCCGCTCGAGACCTTTCAAAGCGCGGCCCCCCGTGTACACGGGGCCCCCCCCGATCTGCAAGATGCGCCACACGGGACCCCTCGTTTTGCAAGATCGCCGCGCGCCCCCGCTCGCTCGCGCCGCGAGATCATTCAGATCGCGGCCCCCCGTGTACACGGGACCCCCTCGAATGGAAGATTTCGGCGGACCCCAGCCTGCGCGCGCCGCGGAATCTTGCAAAACGACACCCCCCGTGTCGACGACCTTTCAGATCGCGGCCCCCCGTGTACACGGGACCCCCCGATCTGCAAGATGCGCCACACGGGACCCCTCGTTTTGCAAGATCGCCGCGCGCCCCCGCTCGCTCGCGCCGCGAGATCATTCAGATCGCGGCCCCCCGTGTACACGGGACCCCCTCGAATGGAAGATTTCGGCGGACCCCAGCCTGCGCGCGCCGCGGAATCTTGCAAAACGACACCCCCCGTGTCGACGACCTTTCAGATCGCGGCCCCCCGTGTACACGGGACCCCCCGATCTGCAAGATGCGCCACACGGGACCCCTCGTTTTGCAAGATCGCCGCGCGCCCCCGCTCGCTCGCGCCGCGAGATCATTCAGATCGCGGCCCCCCGTGTACACGGGACCCCCTCGAATGGAAGATTTCGGCG
>CAZPJJ010000060.1:0-14296 GCA_964586535.1 uncultured Acidobacteriota bacterium
GTCAACGCGTCGACCACGACGCGCGCCCGCGGCGCCGAGACGTTCTTTCTCGCACGCGACGCGACAGACGACGAATCTCGTACCCTCGCCGCACTCGAGAATGGCGCGCACGGCGCGAGCCGCGACGACACGTCGGCATCCCAAGACCTGCCGCTGATCCTCTGGGATCTCGCTCAGGTCGAGTACCTCCAGACCAGCGCCGAACTCGCCACGCTCATCCAGGATCGCCTCAACGCCGCGCTCGGCCTTCGCAATCGCGGCGTCCGCCAGGCTCCCTTTCGCGTCCTCGTCGGCGCGACGTGCCCCGCCGTCCTCGTCGAGACCGGGTTCATGTCGAATCCCGACGAAGAGAAGTTGCTCGCGGACCCGGAGTACCGCCGCAAGCTGGCGACGACTCTCGCTCGGGCGATCGTCGACTTCCGCGCGCGCGGCGGACTCGCCGATCTGCCGAGGGAGCCGGAGCTCGGCCGATGAATCACGCCCTGCGATGGGGCGCCGTGCTCGCGGCGGCCATCCTCGCGCTCGCCTGCGGGACTGCGCCGGACGAAGCGCCCCGGGGCGCCGCCGACGAAGCGGCTGTCGGGGCGCCCGCGGCTCCCGAAGCGACAACACCGCGGAGTGCGCGCCCCGCCACGCAGATCGAGACGCGCCCCGTCACCATCTATGGCCGCGCCCAGGACGAGAGCTTCCTCCTCGTCGGGCGCACCGCGCAGATCGTCTGGTTCGGGAGCGCCGCCGACCGCGGGCGGCAGATCGTGTCGCTCGTCCTCGATTCCGACGCGGGGAGCGTCCCTGGCGGAGTCGTCTGCACAGAAGTCCACCTCGACGACCGCGGGACGATGTGGGTCGACCTCGCGCGCTCCTCGCTCGGCTCAGTCCGCGGCTCCGACGAGGAGCAGGCGCTCGTCGCGTGTCTCGCGCGCTCGCTCGTCGAGGCTCTCGACGAGGTCGATCGCGTCGGCGTCCTCATCGACGGCGAGCCGCGGCGCACGCTCGCGGGCCACGTCGATCTCTCGCGCACATTCACCGGGGCCGAGTGGCCTACGCGCGGCGATCTCGCGACGGCGTTGCCCGGCGGCGAGGAATCGCTCCCGTGAACTGGGGCGTCTTCGATTCCGGCGTTGGCGGACTCACGGTCGTCCGCGCGCTCAAGGAATGCCTCCCCGAGGCCTCGCTGACCTACCTCGGCGATACCGCGCGCGTCCCCTACGGCATTCGCTCCGTCGAAACCGTGCGCGGCTATGCAGCCGAGGCTGCGGCGTTCTTCGCGCGGACTTCCGTCGACGGCCTCATCGTCGCCTGCAACACCGTCTCGGCCGTCGCCCTCGACGTCGTCGAGCGGCTCTTTCCGGGTCCCGTCATCGGCGTCGTCGAGCCCGGCGTCAGCGCCGCGCTCGCGGCCACGCAAAGCGGCCGCATCGGTGTCATCGGAACGCCCGCGACGATTCGCTCCGACGCCTACGGGCAACGCATCAGCCGCGCACGCCCTGGGGCGGCGGTGATCTCGGCAGCCTGCCCGCTCTTCGTACCCCTTGCCGAGGAGGGGTGGACGATGGGCGAGGTTCCCTCGCTCGTCGCCAAGCGCTACCTCGATCCGCTCCTGAGGGCTGGTGTCGACACGCTCGTGCTCGGCTGCACGCACTACCCGCTACTCAAGGGGATCATCGCGGAGGTGATGGGAGAGGGCGTGCGGCTCGTCGATTCCGCCGAGGCCGTCGCGGCCGTCGCGGCCGCGCGGGCTGACGGTGGCGGCACCACCGGGGCTCGGACCGACGGCCGCGACCACTATTGCGTCACGGACGCCGGCGGATCCTTCCGCGACGTCGCCGCGCGCTTCCTCGGCGAGGAACTGCCCGCGCTCGAAACCGTCCATCTGGGCAATTGACGACCGCTTCCCGTGCCTGCGGGCGCGGACTCGGGCAGACTGAGCGCTTCGCCGGGCCGTCGCGCTCGGAGACCACGGAGTACGAATGAGCGTGCGGAGTACCGGCCGCGGTGCCGCGGACCTGCGGCCGATCTCGATCGACATCGACGTCAATCGCCACGCCGAGGGATCGTGCGTGATCAAGGTGGGCGACACGCACGTGCTCTGCACGGCGTCCGTCGAGAGCCGCGTGCCCGGGTTTCTCGTCGGTCGCGGCGAGGGCTGGGTGACGGCTGAGTACGGCATGCTGCCGCGAGCGACGAACCAGCGCGTCGCGCGCGAGCGTCCCGGAAGCAAGCCCTCGGGGCGCACGCTCGAGATCCAGCGCCTGGTCGGACGCTCGCTGCGCGCGATCGTCGACCGGCGCGTGCTCGGCGAGAAGTCGGTCACGATCGACTGCGACGTGCTCCAGGCCGATGGCGGCACGCGCTGCGCTGCGGTGACCGGCGGCTTCGTCGCCCTCGCGCTCGCCCTCGCCAAGATCGATCGCGCGGCGCCCTTCGCCGGGCATCCGCTCCTCGACACCGTCGGTGCGGTCTCCGCCGGGATCGTCGCGGGCGAGGATCTGCTCGACCTCTGCTACGACGAGGACTCCGCCGCCGAGGTCGACCTCAACGTCGTCCGGACCGGCGCCGGCCGCTACGTCGAGATCCAGGGCACGGCCGAGCAGGTACCCTTCACCCGCTCGCGCCTCAACGGTCTGCTCGATCTCGCGGACACCGGTCTCGTGCGCATCGAGGCGATCCAGCGCGAGGCGCTCGGGTCCGCGCTCGCGCGCATCCTGCGCGAGCGCAAGGGGGCATGAACATGGACGATCGCAGCGAGCGTCCTGCTTCACCGCGGGCTATCTGGGAAGGCGAGCCCGAGCTCGTCATGCTCGCCACTCGCAACCCCGGCAAACTCGAAGAGCTTTCGGCCATGCTGCAGCGTGGGCGCTTTCGCTTGGTCGGGCCCGAGTACGTCGACAAGCTGCCGCGCGTCACCGAGGACGGCGACACCTTCACCGCGAATGCCCGCAAGAAGGCGATCCACTACAGCCGGCACGCGAGCCACCTCGTCATCGCCGACGACAGCGGTCTCGAGATCGACGCCCTCGGCGGCGAACCGGGCGTGCGCTCGGCGCGCCTCGGGGGCAGCGGCGCGACCGACAACGACCGCGTCTGGCTGGTGCTGCGAAAGATGGAAGGCGTGCCATGGGAAAGGCGCACCGCGCGCTTTCACTGCGTCATCGCCATCGCGTTGAAAGGGGAAGTGCTCGCCACCTTTCATGGAAGCTGTGAGGGCATCATCGCGCTCGAGCCCGCGGGGAGCGAGGGGCTTGGCTATGACCCGATCTCCTATTTCCCGCCGATGAACCGGACGTTCGCGGAGATGACCCGGGCCGAAAAAGAGCAGGTCTCGCACCGGGGCCAGGCGCTCGAGCGGGCCGTCGCTTGGTTGCACGAGCGAGGGCAGGGCAGGGACAGTTTGCGGTGACCGGATTCCACTCTTGGTGCCTCGAAAATCTCGGGGAAAACCCTATGAATTCTGACTTACGGGCGCGACAGGCGCGTCACCGAACGGTTGATCGTGGTAGCCTTTGCACGTGCGAGAGATGGTCGGGGAAACAAAGGTTCAGCGACGATAGTTCCCCGGTAAGCATCTCCACGGCTCGTGCACGCCCGAGTCCGCTATCCTTCGAGTGCGGGCTCGCGCGGACGCAAAAGGGTGGTTTTCTTAAAGAGTGACATCCCAACGGGTGCATGGCTCGCGTGACCGTGCCCCCGTATAATTCGCGCTAAGACAGAGATGGACCCGCTTCCAGTCGCGTGGGTCGGCGGGTCAAGGAAGTCGAGGAGGACGTTAGTCAGAACTGGATCGGGGCCACTCCCCCGGGCTTCTGCACCCCAACCAAAACCGTCGGCGCACTCCCCCCCCTGCCGACCGCACACCCGGGTGAGGGCCGGTTCTGCGACGTTCTCCTCGACCTCATCAGCAACGAAGCGCCGCTTTCGAGCGGCGCTTTTTTTTGCAGGGATGGGGCGCCGGATAGGCTCGAAGGAGAGCCGAACGCACGCGGACGAAACTCGGTGACGGCGCGGCAGGTGAGAGAGCCGCGAAAGTTGACACCCCTGGGGCGCGACCGTATTCTTCCGCGTCTCTAAAAGTTCCTGGGTAGCTCAGCCGGTAGAGCAGGTGGCTGTTAACCACCGGGTCGGGGGTTCGAGTCCCTCCCCAGGAGCCATACCTTCCAGATCAAGGCTCCCCGACAACTCATTTCCTCGTCGCTGGACTAGCTATCCGCTCAGTCGCAGCGGTCAACGAGGTCTTGCGGCAATGCGCACTCGGTCAGCGCTATGTCTTCCGGCCGCTCCGTGCCCTCACTATCAACGCCGTAGGATCCCTCCACGGCGCCGTCGTTGCCGACGATCAACCAGAAGATGCTGCCGGGTCCCGGCGTGAACGTTGCCGAGCCGGTCGTACCGACGTGACACTCCTGTCCTGAGAAGATCATCGACGCGACGGACGCTAGATCGCCGTAATAGATCGTGTGATCCGTGGTAACGCAACCCGGGTCGAATTCGATCGTGATGGCTCCGGTTTGGAGGTCGTAAGCGGACGCAATCATCAGGCCAAGCGAGCCGCCTGATGACTCGCCAGGGGTGAAAGACGGGCCCGAATCGATGGTGACGAGCGTCGAGTCGAACGTCATTTCCTGAGGCGGTGCCTTGCCGTAGGTTGTCCACATTTCGTGGAGGATCTCTCCGCGCGTTTGCGTGGGCGTTCCGGAGTCTCGAGGAATGCAGTCGTTGGCAAAACCATTCTCGACGGACTCGTTGAGCGCGAACTCGACCAACTCCTTGGACGTCGACTGGTACTGCAGTCGAGCCGTGACGGTTACGGGCGACGGCGTGTCAACGGGGATCGGGATCGAGTAGGACGTGGTGTCGTAGTTGACGAGGATTCCCGAACCCGGCGAAGTCTCGGGAAAGGTGTAGCTGACGGGTCGGGTTTGTATGTCCGTGCCGCCAGTGAATCCGCGAGGTGGAATTCTGTTGTCGACTTTGACGCAATTGTTGAGCACGAAGTGGAACATGGGGCGACCCAACTCATCCACGATGTCGCATTCTCCGGTCCCGTTGTAGTTCCAGATCCCCGGTTCCACGTGATAGACCTTGATCTGGTCGTCGTCGTCGAGAACGCCGGTTGACGAATCGTAATGGCCGCTCTCCCAGATCAGTGCTCCGAGCCCGTCCTCGGCTCGGACGTTGATCCACATGCGGCGGCCTTCGGGATAACCGGTGGGAAGTTTGTGCCCAGTCTCGTTCGTCACGCGCACGGAGACTTCGAGGGCGCTCCCCTCGCGGACGGAAGTGGGTGCGGTCACCGCGATCGTGGCCGCGCTCTGGAGCATCTCGATGGCCCAGTCTCGCGTCGCGATGAACTCGTTGCTCAACTCGAGCCTCGGATACTCCTGCCTGAGCACGTCGGGTACCCAGGTGTTGCCGCCCGCAAACTCATGGAGCGGCGCGTCTCCCGAATGGTTGTTCTTTCGGCTGTCGCACACGAAGGCCGGATTGTTCGTGTCGTCGGGCATGTGGCAGTTCTGGCAGGTCCGGAAAGTGGGACCGGCAACGTTGTAGTCGCTTTGTTGCCACTCCATGAATGTCCGCTCGATCGGGGCGCGGATACCTTGGTCAACGCCATTGACGATCAGGTTCCTCACGGGATTGGTCACGTTGTGGCAGTTGCCGCAGATGTCGGAATTTTCGTGGTAGTCCGACTGAATCCATGCGTGCGGAGGCGGATCCGTTCCGTCCTGGGGATAGGTGTAGGGTCCGCGGCGGCAGGGTTCGCCGCCACCGGTGGAGCAGTTGTTGCTGTCATCGATCCAGAACTGGCCGTTCTCGAAATAGACCGCGTCCTCACCCTGGGGAGGTGCAGGATTGACGTACATACGGTGGCACTGATGGCAGAAGACGCCCTCGAAATCTTTATCGCGCTCATCCAACTTGCCGAGAAAGCCGCACCCGTCGGTCGACCCCAGGGGAGGCTCGGATCGCTCGTTGAGCCAGCCCATGGGTACGTGACATCGAAGGCAGAAATCGCCCGCGTCCGCGAGGTCATTGTTGGCCACGTCCAGTTGAGCCCAGAACACGGGATCACGCGAGGCTTGAGCCATCATTGAGCCTGACCAGACGGGAAAGGGCTCGGTGTGCCGGGTTTGGTCGAAGTTCCCGTGGCACGAGCGGCAGTCGCTCGGTTTCTTGAGTTCCTGCGAGAGTGGAGGTTGGGTCCCCTTGTCCGTGAGTGGTCCGGCCCAAAGTGTGTGGGCCAGGAGCGGGAGAAGCGCTATCGAGACGAGGAGGATCGGGCGCGACTTCAGCGGATGCGTCATGGCCGTGCTCCGTTCGGAACCCAAGAGGGCCCTGTCGCCGGAGCTTACTAACATTAAGTAACCAGAACAAGGTCCGATTTTGTCGAACTTCGGCCCAAAAAACAGCCGCGCCGTCGACCGCTCCCCTCGCGCCCCGTCCTCAACCTGGCGAATGTTCCGGCACTTCGTGCCGGGAAGCTCCCTGGCCTGACGGCGTCGAGAGCACCCCGAGAGCGTTGTCGATCCACGGAGACTCGACGGCGCGATCCGCAGAGCCTGACGCACCTCGGCCGGGAAGAATTGGTCGGCGATGCCCTCGGACGGCCTGAGGTTCGGAAGGGGCTCTCGCCCGCCGATCCGCGATGCCGTGCTCGAGACAAAGAAGGAACTCGCCTCCTCGGGTGCTCCGCGCGCACGTTCGCGGTCGCGGCGTTACGGGCAGTCGTTCATCCCCTCGACCTGGTAATAGCGGATGCCTGGAAGAAGAGCCGCCCTCTCGTCGGTCCACCGCTTCTCTTCCGCCTCGGCGAGGACCTTGCGTTCCGTCAATCCAGGACCGGCTACTTCGACGACTCGCCATCGGTAGGCGACCGCCGGATCGATGCGCCAATCGATGAGGACATCGTCGCCGACGCGACGGACGATGAGGCGATCCACGGAGGGCACCGCGGGGCAGGGCGCGCCGATCTGCACGTTGTCGGTCCAGACTCGATTGCCTTGGTCGACGCTTGCCCCGACCGTGACGGCGGCTCCGCTCCACACGACGTCCGAGAACGCTCCGTTGGCGAAGGACTCGAGATCCACGATCCCCAGCCTTCGTCCGTTGGCGTAGACCCAGAGTTCGCCCTCGCCGAGGCGGAACCGCACGCCGTAGTTGTGGAAGACGTTGCGCGCGAGACCGGGGCGGAAGCCGGTGTCCCTTTCGCCCACGTCGCTATTGAAGATGCCGACTTCCACCGCCTCGCCCGCCGCGCGGAAGGAGACGGTGATTCCGTCCGGCCGCGCCGTCGTGTCGCGCGCGCCCGCGCTCGTGATCGCGACGCGTCCATCTGTCTGGACGGCGTCGAAGAGCACGATGTAATCGTCGCGGATGCCGTACTCAATTCCAAAGTCGATGGAACCGCCCGTCTCGGTGATGCCTGTCCGCGAGCCCGCCCAGTTGCCCCGCGGATCCGGGCTGGCCGGCGTCCAGAAAAGATTGCCGTCCTTGCGAAAACTCCAGAGGCTCTCGGACCAAGTGCGGGCCATCGCACTCTCCACGGTTTCGACATCGAGGGCCGCACCAGTGACGGGAAACGATCCATTGGCCACGCGACCCGCGCGCCCTTCGGTCCATGAGTCGGCGTAGTCGATGGAGCCCAGCAAAGCCGAGCGCCCCACGGCAGTGCCCACGCCAGCGAGATCGTTGCCCGACAGCCAGTCCTTCATGCCCTGCTCACCGGCGGTGCCGTCGATCCGATAGGGGTTGAACGGACCCCACCATCCGCCCCAGTTCACCGTCACGAAGGCACCATGGCCGTACACTCGCGTGAGGTACTGGAGCATGGCGTCACGCGAAGCTCTCTGGGAGGTCGCCTCCCACTCCGGTGCGCCCCAATCGGGCGTTCCGCGCGGCGCGGCGCCCGTGGCGAGGTTCTCCAGGTCGATCCACTCGATCGTTGCCGTGTGCCCAGGCCGAGCGTGGCGATTCCCCGCGAGTTTGAATGGAATCAGTCGCCCGTCGCGGGCAGCGGCGTCAGGCGGCACCCAGTCGTCGGGCACTCCCGTGAAGTGCGTGTAGATCCGCTCGCGCGGGATACCGGCCGCGCGCGCACGCTCGCAGATCCACGCTACGTAGTCGTGGACCACCTCGCGCATGAACGCGTCGAACTGCTCCCAATAGCCGACGCCCCTGGCCGCGGCCGCGTCGGCGACGTCGGCGTCCGTGATTCCGCGGGACGTCAGCGCGGCGAATCCGGTGCGAAGGGGTGATGGCCCGGTGAAGTCCGTGTAGTAGCCCGACTCCCAACCGAGAGCGACGCCCGCGAAACGCCACCCTTCGCCCGCCTCCTCCCAGGCGCGAACGCGATCGGCAATCGCTGAGAAGACCGCGTTGAGCCGAGGCTCGATCGCCGCGCGGAACTCCCCGCTCTCGAAATTGGGCGGGGGATTCTGCGGATTGTCATCGGCCCATTCG
The DNA here is from genome assembly GCA_964586535.1 of uncultured Acidobacteriota bacterium. Lineage (GTDB taxonomy): Bacteria > Acidobacteriota > Polarisedimenticolia > J045 > J045 > CAZPJJ01. Next base: position 8,458 of record CAZPJJ010000060.1, read on the forward strand.
ATGTTCCGCCCCGTGCAGCGCGTTCCGGACCAGTCGGTCCACTCCGGGATGCCTGGGTTCGCATTCCACTCGTCCGGCGGGAAGTTCCAATCGTCGAAGGTCAGGAAGATCGGGTAGCCCGTGATCTCCGCATGATCGAGCGCGGCTACGACCTCGGCGAGCAACTCAGGGGTGGGGGTTCGCAGCGTGTAATGGATCGTTCCCGAGCAGGCCATGCGCGCATCGCCGGGATCGGGGGGCGGGAAGTCGTCCGCGAAGCCGTCGATGCCGTCGACGATGCACAGGTATTGGCGTTCGGGGAATCCGCCCCCGGCGAGGACCGGAAGGGCGAGCAACCCCAGTAGGAGAAGGGCGGGCGCACGCATCTCCGCCAATGTACCGCGAGATCCAGCCATGCATCTCACGTTCACACGCCCGACAATGGAGATCACCGCGCTCCGCTCTCGACCTCCTTCAACTCCCCCGCCAAGAACCTCCGCTCCAGGTAGTTCCCACTCCGCTGCATCAGCGCCTCCAGCGCGGCTTTCCTCGCGGCGAGCGCGTCGGCGTTCTGTCCCTCGGCGCGCAGCGCTGCATCGGCGAAGTGGAGCGCGCGCACGGGGTCGCCCGAGGCGAGGGCGGCGCGGGATTTCGCGGCGAGGGCGGAGGGGCCGCCGGCCATGGTGACGAGCTCGGCGAGGATCGACGCGGGCGGGTCGGCATAGAAGCTCGCGACGTCGCCGTCGAACCAACCCGTGTAGAGCTGATAAAGGACGCGCATGAACCACGAGACGCGGCCGTAGAAGTGCCCGAGTTGGAATCGTTCGGGAAGGCTGATCGTGCGCATCAGCGTGTACACGTCCTCACCTTCGTTGATGCCGCGCACGACGGCGTCGTGGACGAAGAGAATCGCGTCGCGGTAATCGGTGAGCGCGCGGCGCACGCGCTCGCGGCCGACGATGGGTTCGCCGTGGCCGGGGAGCAGCAGCTCGGCATCGAGAGAAAGCGCGGTCTCGAGGGCCGCGACGTACTCGAGCGGCCAGCGCGGCATCGAGCCGCGCGGCGTGAAGGTGTTGGGAAACGCCGTGTAGAAGTTGTCGGCGACGATCACGGCTTTCTCGCTGGGGATCCAGACGGTCGACGTGTCGGGCGTCTCGCCGGGCGTGTGGATGATCTCGACGCGCGACTCGCCCTCGCCGAGGACGTAGCGGTCGCGGAAGAATACCGTCGCCTCGACGGGCGTTGGCGCGAAGCTCGCGGGCGGGGGAGTCCCGGCGATGATCGCAGTGCGCCGCGCAATGAAAGGCGCGATGAGATCCTCGGCGGCAAGGAAGGCGGGCAAGCGTTCGTGCGCGATGACGGGCACGTCGCGCTCGCCCCGCCAGAGCGCGATGCCGCCGCGGTGGTCCTCGTGGCCGTGCGTGAGCAGGATCGCTCGCAAGGGCGTGGCGCCGTGCAGGCGAAAGAGCGCGCTCGCGGGCGTCCGCGCGCCGCCGGTGTCGATGACGACGTCGCCGCCGTCGCCGCGATAGAGATAGGAATTGCAGCTCGCTTCCTCGCGGAAGAGGCGGCTGGTGAGGCGCAGTGTCGAGAGGTGCGCGCGCAGGAGCCACTCGCGTCGCGGCTCGCTCGCCTCGATCGCGTCGAGCCAGCCAGGATTCTGGCGCCAGAGCGCATCGATGATGCCGATGCGCACGTCATCGAGGCTCGCGGCGCGCAGTGCGGCGGGCACACGCGCGTGGCTCTGCAGCGGATACCCGTGATCGAGTGGTAGATCGCGCCGCCGCGCGGGCTCGGTGCGGGAGAGCACGGCGCCCGCGAGCAAGGCCTGATGCAGGAAGATCCGATGGAGCCGCTCCGAGCATGCTTCGCGCAGGTATGAGTCGTTCTCGAGGAGAGCGGTCAGCGAGCGCGCCCAGTGGTCGGCGATGCCGAGACTCGGGCGGATCGCGTAGACCTCGGCGTTGACGTAGTAGCGCATGGGCGCGTCGTCGACGATCGCGCGCACGACCGGCATGCCTTCGAGGCCGGCGCCCGTCGCCTCGTAGACGCCGCGCCAGAAGGGATCGAGGGGTGCGTCGGGCGCGAGGCCGACGCCGTTGACGAGCGTCACCGGACGGAACGCAACGTCGTGATCGTCGCCGAGATCGAGCGCGGGAATCGGCCCGAGAACGACGACGGCGGCGTCCATCCAGACCATCGTCGTGGCGCGCCCGGAGATGACCGCCTCGACCTGCGCGGCGGCGTAGGCCTTCGCCGCGAAGGGGGCGCGCTCGGCGACGGCGGGCGTGATCGCGTCGATGAGGACGACGCCCTCGGCAGGCTCGCGCTCGAGGATCTCGCGCGCGACGTCATCGACGACGACGTACACCGTGGCATCGCGATAGGAGCCGGCATGCGCGCGCAGGCCGTCGACGAGCACCTGGACGTGGCGCGCCTCGAGCAAGCCCTCAGCGCGCGTCGCGATCACGAGTCTCTCGCCCGGCTCCGCGGCCGCTGCCGCGACCAGGGGCGTCAACGTGAGGGCGAGTCCGAGAGCGAGGCCCACGGAGATGAAGTGCGCGAGGAGGAAAAGATCGAAGGTCGACCCGATCCGCATCGAGAGACTCCCATCTCCGGTCGCGCGCTCGGTCATTGCGCGAGGCCTGCCGCGGGTGGGTCGGCCTGGGGACCTTAGCCTCGGGAGAGATCCCCGAACAGGCCGTGTCCGCCGCAAAAGCGGGTTTGCGCGCGGAACGGTCGGGATCACGCGTTCACAGGCGGCACGAGCGGCCGCTCGCTCAGCAGCGCGCGCTCCTGCGCTTCTTTTCGAGCGAGCCGTGAGCGATCGCCTTCTCGATGGAATCGGGCGCGAAAGGGACGTTGCACGCGGTCTTGCCCATGTCGACCTTGACCTCGCCGATGGCCTTGGCGACGCGCTTCGCCTCGGCAGACAGGGCGCGCACGTAGCTGCCGCAGCCGATCACGAAGTTGTTCATCTGGTAGCGCACACGGTTGCGCTCGGCGTGGATCGTCTTCTGGCAGCGCGCGAGCAGCGTCCGCAGCTCGTCCATGTCGAGGGCGTCGTCCGGCAGGACGGCGACGAGCGAGCCCCATGTCGACCAGCCGCAGGCGGCGACGGACTCGGCCTTGGCGTCGATCCACTTTCTCGCCAGCTCGATGCCATGACCCGACTCGGCGGCGACTCCCGGCACGCTGAACTCGGAGAGCATGTACCAGGAGGCCGTCTTGGCCCATTGCTCGAGGTCGCGCTTGGTGAGCTCCGCGGGTACCACGGCGAGTCCGGCCAGGTACTGCGCGTCGCCGTTGCCGGTGGCCCAGAGCTCGCGCGCGAGGGCGGTGTCGTTCTTGATCGTCTTGAGGACTGACTTGAGGTCCCCGACGCGCACGCCGAAGAGCGGCTCGGGCGCGCCGTGGTTCTTGTAGGTCTTGCGGCAGCTCTCGCTGCCGAGCGACTCGAGCTCTTTCAGCACCGATTCGAGGGAACGGGAAGGGGCGGGCGCCTTCTTTGCCATGGCTCTTCCTCCGGCGTTGCGCGGGAGTCTACGCCGGGGGGGCGGCGGCACGAGAGAAGCCCCTGAGGGGCTGAACGACAATGAGAGAGAGGCTTAGTAAAAATCACTAGGTGCGAGAATTACGAATGAAGGGCACTATGCCCAGAGGGTTTGGTGGCGCGGTTCCCGAAGCCCGTGGAAGGTCGAGGGGCCGCTTCCAGAGTGTTCTTCAACGAGTCGAGGCCATGAGAAACACGCTTCTCTTTCTGTCCGTCGTGGCGCTCGCGCCGAGCGCTGCGTACGCGCTCAACACCAGCAGCGTCTTCAGCCCCGAGGTCGATGCCGGCTCGCGCTCGGCGGAGTACCGCGGGAGTTTCATCCCCGTGGACGAGGACGACGAGTTCGCGCATCGCTTCCACTACCAGCAGGCGTGGAACGATACCTGGCGCTGGCGCCTCATCTCGCTGCACACCGATCGCGGCGAGGGCGAGCTCGAGTTCCGCTACGGGCGGCTCGAGATCCAGCAGCAGATCGTCGAGAGCGACAAGAACGGCTGGGACTCCGCGTTCCGCTATGAGTTGCAGATCGCCGAGGGAGACGACCTTCCGCACCAGACGCGCTTCGTGTGGACCAACAAGTGGACCTACGAAAGCGGCTGGGAGTTCCGCGCGATCGCGCTCACCGGCGTCGAGTTCGGGGCGGAGAGGGCGGACGGTCTGCTGCTCGAGACGAGGGCCCAGGTCACGCGCAAACTCGCTCCGAAGTGGAAAGTCGGCGTCGAGATGTACAACGACATGAACACCACCGAGGACTTCGGCTCCTTCGACGAACAGGACCACCAGGTCGGACCGATCGTGAAGTGGAGCGTCAGCCGCGCGTGGCGCGTCGAGAGCAGCCTCTTGCTCGGCGCCTCCGACGCGGCCGCGGATCACGAGTACCGCGTCCACGTCATCCGCTCGCTCTGACGACAGAGAGAAGGGGACGGGCCGGGGCCCGTCCCCTCTTCCTTCGTCGTCGGAGCGAGAGCGTGTCAGAGGTCCGCGATCACGGACCTTCCCAGTTGCAGGAGTTGGTCGCCCGCACCTTGTAGAAGGTGACGATCCCGGCGGGGCCGCCCACGGCGCCTGCCGAGGTGGCTTGCGTCACGGCGCCCGAGGTCGAGCGCGCCTCGACGGAGGGGCCGGCGAGGGTCGGCTCGGAGCTCGCGAGCACGTTGTAGCCGTCCGCGTTGGCGGCGCCGTCCCAGTCGAATACGAGGTCGGTGCCGCTTTTCGTGACGAGCATCGTCGCCGGAACCGCCGCGGGCAGCGCGTCGCCGCAGGCGAACTCCGTGCAGTCGAAGGGCTGATCGACGGTGCCGTGGAGGGCCCACGAGCGCAGTGTGCTGCCGTTGGGGAAGGGACCGTTCACGTTGTCGCTCACCGAGAGCGTCCATGTGCCGTTGAGCGGCTCGCCGATGAACGCCTCCATCGTGCCCGGGCCATCGGGCTGACGGTCGCGGTCGAAGCGCGTGTTGAGGCTGCCGTTGGTCTGGTTGTGCAGCCGCACCGTCGTGCCCGAGGGCGAGCGCACTTCGACGACGAAGTCCGACGAGCGGAACGACGAGATGTCGACCGAGACGTCGAGTTCCTGGATGGTGCGCACGTCGGTCACGGTGATCGTCGAGGTGACGGGCGTCGTGGTGCGCTGCGGGATGTTGAAGTCCGTGTCGTTGCGGTAGTCCTTGTTGAACACGCCCATCTGCAGGCCGATCGTGCCCGCGACCGGCGTCACGCCCTGCGCGCTCGCCAGCAGGTCGAAGCCGAGCGTCTCGCCGCAGTTCGCGTCGGGGAGCACCGTCACCTCGAAGTGCGGCGCGTTGCTCTCGAAAGACGCGTTGCGCGTGATGTCGGGCCAGCTTGCGGCGGGCCCGATGACGCGCACGCGGTCGGCCTGCTCGGAGATCAGCGAGCCGATGACCTGCGCGGCATCCTGCGTACCGTAGTTGAAGAGCGTGACCGGCAGGCGGAAAGTCTCGCCGGGCTCGATGCGCCCGTCGCCGTCGCCGACGACGTTGTCCTCGAGGCGGAAGCCGTTCTGGATGAGCTTGGCCTCGTCGGGAATCGCGATGCAATTCGAGACCTTGCCCGTACACGCGGGATTCGCGCCGTTGGGCCGCACGCGGTAGTAGGCGATGAAGCCCGCGTCGACGTTGTCGTCGAAGAAGCTGGTCGCCGGGGCCGCGGCGGTGCCGACGTTGTTACGCACGCGGTCAACGTGCGTCTGTTGAAGCATCATTTCCGAAATAAAGATTTTATACGCATTGCGAGTAGCGCGCCATGGAAACGTTCGGTGATTCTTTTTATAAAAAACAGACACGCGTATCC
>CAZPJJ010000061.1:0-14292 GCA_964586535.1 uncultured Acidobacteriota bacterium
GATCAGGCGAACGCGCTGCGCCGCCTCGCCTGCCCGAGTCCGAGCCCCGCCGCCGATCCCGTACTCTCCCCCCCCCGCCAGCGCCGCGCCCTCCTGCGCGCCGTGCAACGACGCGGTCCGCCCGCCCTCCCGCTGGCGTCCCCGTCGTTCCCCACTTCCGTCCGCTGACGCCTCGCGCGTCACCTTTCTCGCGCCAACCCGCGCGCTGCCGGGCAGGCGCGAGGGTATTTCGTTTCCTCGGGAGGCCTCGTGTCCATCGCTTTCCGCATCGCTCTCGCTCTCGCGATCTCGGCTCTCTTCGCAACCGCCGCGCTCGCTCAATCGGGCCTCGAGGTCAGCGTCTTCGATGACGCTTCGAAGGCTCCGGTTCCCGGAATCGACGTCCGCCTCGTCAACGACGCGATCGGCTTCTCGGCATCCCGCGTCACCGACGAGCGCGGTCATGCGCTCTTTCTCTCGCTCTCGACGGCGGGCGAGTACCGCGTCGAGGTCGCAGCGAGTTCGCTCTACGACGCCTACTCTTCCCGCGCGATCGTCCTGCGAAGCGACCGCGTGACGAGCGTCTCGATCGAGGTGCGGCCACGTATCGCCGGCACCGAGGCCGTGACCGTCGTCGGACGTTCGACCCTCGCCGAGATCAACACGATCGACGCCGAAGTCTCGTCGACTCTGCTGCCCGAGGAGGTGATGTCGATCCCCATCGAAGGTCGCGACATTACCAGGGCGCTTTATCGTCTTCCGAACGTCACCCAAGCGACAGGCTTCTACCCCGAGGCGCCGAACGTCAGCATCAACGGCGCCAACTCGCTCTACGCGAACTACCTCATCGACGGCCTCGACAACAACGAGAACTTCCTCGGCGGCCAGAAGTTCCCCATCCCGATCGGTTTCGTCCAGGACGTGACAGTCCTCACGAGCACCTATTCATCGGAGTACGGCCGCACCGGCAACGGAATCTTCAACGTCACGAGCCGCTCGGGCTCCAACGAACTCTCCGGGGAAGTTTTCTACGTCACGCGGCCCGGGGACTCCGTCGATGCCAGTAGCTCTTTCGCGGGACGGGATCTCGCCGGTAACGACGTCAAGAACGGTTTCCAGCGCCAGCAGTTCGGCGTGGGCGTTGGCGGGCCGATCATCAGGGATCGCACCTTCTATTACGTCAACTACGAGCGCACGAACGACGACAAGGACAACGTCCTCTCCGCACCCGATCTCGGAGCCGTCGCCAGCGTGCCTGGCGAGAACGCGTTCGACTATCTCTCGGCCAAGATCGACCACGTCGTCAACGAGAGGCTCCGTGCTTCCCTGCGCGTCAACGCCGGCGATGCGTCCATCGAGCGCCAGGGAGGCGGCCTCGACGGCGGTCTGCTCTTCCCCTCGGCGGGCAGCACTCAGGAGCGCGAATCGCGCGTCGCGGCGCTTCAGGCGACGTACACCGGCTCCGCGTTCTCGTCGGAGACGAGCCTCCAGTGGAGTTCCTTCGATTGGAAATACGCGGAGCCCAACGCGGGCGGTCCGCAGGTCTCGATCTTCGACGAGAATTCGCGCCTGCTCGGTATCGTCGGCCATCCGGGATTCACCTTCGCCAACGAAGAGCGCACCTGGCACCTGCGCCAACGCGTCTCGCTGGCCCGCGGCAGGCACACCTTGCGATTCGGCGCGGAACTGGTGAGTTCCGACTTCGCACTGCGCGCCGGCGGCAATCCTCTCGGCAACTACCGCGTCCGGCTCACGGCCGGTCAACAGCAGAACATCATCGATTCCGGCATCGGGGCGGCGCTGACGCCTGGCGACCTGCCCAGTGACGTGGAGGTCATCGGCTACGACGTCGAGACGCGCGCCGCGTCCTTCGGCGAGCGCCAGGACATCTGGAGCGTCTGGTTCGAGGACATCTGGGCCATTACCCCGGAACTCAACCTGACGCTGGGCCTGCGCTACGATCTCGACAGCATCTCGGAGGGCGCGAGCGGCTCGGCCGACGACGACAACCTCGCGCCCCGCTTCGCGGCCAACTATCAACTCGACAGCAAGAGCGCGGTCCGCGCGGGCGCCGGGCTCTTCTACGAGAAGGTCCTCTACGCGATCTACAGCGACGCTCTACAGCAGAACACGAGAACCGCCGGCTACCGCGAACAGATCGCGGCGCTCGTCGAACGGGGAATCCTGCCGGCCAACACCAATGTCGACGCGGTGCTCTTCGACGGAAACGTGGTCGCGAGTTTCGGCAGCGTACCCTATCTCGACGGCCCGACCGGCGCGGATCTCGCGGGCCAATCCGAGAGTGTCTTCTCCAACGAGCGCCGTATCCTCAACCCGAACGGCTACGAGAACCCCGCGACCGCGCAGTACACGCTCGGTTACCAGCGGCAGTTTCGCGACGACATGCTCTTCTATGTCGATCTCATCCACACCCGAACTCACCACCTGCCGCGGTTGCGCAATCTGAACGCGCCCGCCCCCTTCGAGTCGACCGACGCCGATCCGCTCCGCACTCAAGACGAAGCGAACGCGACCCGCCCGCTCGCCGACCTCGGGTTCGTCCCGGGCGGCGCGCTCAACATCGTCATGACGGAGATGGCCGGGCGCGCGCGCTACTCCGCGATGAACGTGACGCTGCTCAAAGATCGCGGTCCCGACACTTTCTCCTACCGGCTCTCCTACACGCTCTCGAAACTCGAGAACGACACGGACGATATCAACTTCCGCGCCGAAGACGGCAACGACTTCGCGGCCGAGTGGGGCCCTTCGCTCAACGACCGCCGCCACGTGATCAGCGGGCTCTTCTTCTATCACCCCCTGCCCCGCCTGACGCTGAGCCTCGGCGCGCTGCTCCAGAGCGGACAACCGATCAACCGCATCCCGGACGCCGACTTCTACGGCACGACCGACCTCAACGGAGACGGCCGTTTCTTCGGCGATGCCTACGTCGGCAACAGCGACCGGCAGCCCGGTGAATCGCGCAACAGCGACCGGCTCGGGTGGTCCGAGGTCTTCGACTTGGGAATCGCCTACAGCCTTCCGATCAAGATCGGCGAACTCGAGCTTCGCGCCGATGTCTTCAATCTCTTCAACCACGAGAACTTGAGCGGATACTCGAACAACGCCACGCAGTCCAATCAGATCCAGGAAGGACCGGCCGACAGTGGCTTCGTCAAGCGCAACGAGGGGCCGCGCCGCCAGATCCAGTTCGGAGTGCGCTATGTCTTTTGAGCGCGACCCGATCGCGCTCCTGCTCGTCGCCGCCCTCGCGATCGGCTGCGCCGCCGCGCCCGATCGCGACGCGGCGGATCCGCTCGCCCTCCCATGGGACGAGGTAGTCGGCGCGGCGCGTGGCCAGACCGTCACATGGGGCATGTGGACCGGGGATCCCTACATCAACCGCTATGTCGAAGAGTGGGTGCGGCCGCGGCTGAGAGAGCGTTTCGGCGTCGAGCTCGAAGTCGTCAGCGCGCAGGGCCGCGATATCGTGCAGATGCTGATGACGGAGATCGAAGCGGGCTCAGACACGAGTACGCTGGACGTGACGTGGATCAACGGGGAGAACTTCCACCAGCTGCGGCGCATCGACGCGCTCTGGGGGCCCTTCGTCGACAAGCTCCCCGCCGCGCGATTCATCGATCATGACGATCCGTTCATCCGTTACGACTTTCAGCAGCCGACCGACGGCTTCGAGTGCCCGTGGGGCAGCGTGCAGCAGGCCCTGATCTACGACAGCGCGCGCGTGCCGGAACCGCCACGGGATCTCACCGCACTCGCGGAGTGGATCCGCGCCCATCCCGGCCGCTTCACGATCGAGAACGGGTTCACCGGCATGACCCTGCTCAAAGCGCTCCTGATCCACTTCGCGGGCGGGCCTGGTTCGCTCGACGGGCCCTTCGACGAGGAGCGCTATGCCGAGGCATCGGCGCGGCTCTGGGAGTTTCTGCGGCCGCTGAAACCCTACCTCTGGCAGCAAGGGCGAGCCTTCCCCGAGCAGCTCTCCCAGCTTCACCAGCTCTTCGCAGCGGGCGAGGTCGACTTCACCAAGAGCAACAATGACGGGGAGGTCGACAACAAGGTCGCGCAGGGGCTCTTCCCCGAAACCGCGCGCGCCTACGTGCCCGACTTCGGAACCATCAAGAACACGCACTATCTCGGCATCCCGCGGCGTGCCCGGAACGTCGAAGGCGCGCTCGTTCTCATCGACTTCCTGATCTCGCCCGAGGCCCAGTACGAAAAGATGCAGCCCGGCGTCTGGGGCGATGGGACCGTCCTGGACGTCCCACGGCTCCCCAAACCGTGGCCGGAGCGCTTCCGCGACCTGCCGGGCCGACGTCACGCTCCGACACGCGCTGAGTTGTCCGCCCACGCCCTCCGCGAGCCCGCCCCCGAGTACATGGTGCGGCTCTTCGAGGACTTCCGGCGCTACGTCATCGAGCCGTGAGATGAGAACTCCATCGCGCCCGATCGCGCTCTCCCTCTTTCTGCTGCTCGCGGTCGCCCCGATCGCCGCGGCGGCAGCGCATGCGCTCTTCTATAGCCTGGGACTCGCCGGTTTGCTCGGTGACGGGCTCTCGAGCGCCGCGTGGGAGAGCGCCCTCGGGGCGCGCGGAACCTGGGACTCGGCGGCGCTCTCGCTCTCGGTGGCGGCCGCGGTCGCAGGCCTATCGGCTTCCTTCGGACTCGCGCTCGCCCTCGCCTTTGGCACCGCGTTGCAGCGCGCGCCCCTTTCCATCGCCCTCTTCGCGCCGCTGGCGCTTCCCGGAACCGTGGCTGCGCTCGTCACCTTTCAATGGCTGACCCGCAGTGGCTGGCTCTCGCGGGTCTGCGTCGCCCTGGGGATGATTCCGGATGTCGATTCGTTCTCCCCGCTCGTCAACGACCCGTGGTCGATCGGGATCGTTCTGACTCACGTTCTGATCGCGACGCCCTTTCTCGCGCTCGCCTTCGAGAGGCACCGGGCCCACGAGCGCATCGACGAACTGCTCGCGATCGCTGCGACCCTCGGAGCATCGCGCGTGTCCCGCACGCTGCGCGTCGCAGTGCCCGTGCTGTTGCGTCGCGGAGCGTCGAGCATCGCCCTCGTCTTCGTAGTGACGCTCGGCTCGTACGAGATTCCACTCTTGCTTGGCGAGTCGACGCCGCAGATGCTCTCGCTTCTCGTGATGCGCAAGTTCTCGCGCTTCGACCTCGAAGACAAACCGGAGGCGCTCGCGATCGCTTTGGTCTATGCGGCGCTCGTGGCCGTCGTGCTGATCCTCGCATTCGGGAGGCGCGATGCCGATGCGCACTGAGCGGCCTTCGCTCGCCCTGCGCGCCGGTGCGGGACTCGTCGCGGGGATCTTCCTTGCGCCTCTGGCATCACTCATGGTGCTCGCATTGGCGACTTCTTGGCGCGCCCCGGATCTAATTCCCGAGCGCCTCTCCTTCGCACGCTTCATCGACATCGCGGCTCGCCGGCCCGATCTCGTCGAGAGCCTCTTCGTCTCCGTCGCTCTCTCCGCCCTCGTCGCGATCGTCTCGACGGCGGCCGGGTTCGTCGCGTCACGGGCCGTCGCGTGGAGCCGCGCGCGAGGCGCGCTGACCGTTCTCGCCTATGCGCCTTTTGCGATCTCCCCCGTCGTCCTCGGTGCCGCCCTTCTCCACGTCTTCATCCGACTCGGGCTCGCGGGGACGATTGCCGGGGTATTTCTCGCTCAGACGAGCCTCTGCTTCGGCTTCTCGGTCGTGTTCTTCCTCGGCGTGTGGACACCGCGCATGCGTGCGATGCAGGACCTCGTGCGTACGCTCGGCGGCACCGATCGGCAGGCGCTCTGGCGAGCACTCGTTCCCAGTTCGCGCGAGATGATCTTCGTCTGCCTGGCGCAGGCGTTTCTCATTTCGTGGATCCAGTACGGGCTCACGCTCGTCGTCGGCCAGGGAAGGGTGAGAACCCTCCCCGTCCGCGTCTACGACTACTTCTTCGAAGCGAGCATCAATGATGCCGCCGTCGTCGGCGTCGTGCTCGTCGTGCCGCCACTTCTGCTCCTCGCATTGTCGCGCCGCCTGATGCGCGAGGACCCCTCGTGATCGCCCCCGCAGAACTCGAGATCCGCGGGCTCGTGAAGCGATTCGGCGACGAGATCGTCTTGCGCGGCGTGTCGCTCACGGTCCCTCCGGGGACGACGACGGCACTCCTCGGCCGCTCCGGGAGCGGCAAGACGACTCTGCTCAAGATCGCTGCCGGGCTCGAGACCGCCGACGGCGGCTCCGTGCTCGTCGACGGCGTGGCGCAGGACGGCGTTCCTCCCGAGAAGCGCGGTGTGGTGTACATGTACCAGGAACCGCTGCTTTTTCCGCATCGCGACGTCTTCGGCAACGTGGCCTTCGGTCTCGAGATTCGGCGCCTTGCTCGCCCCGAGATCGAGCGCCGCACATCCTCGATGCTCGAGCGGCTCGGCCTCGCCGCCCATGCCAGAAAGCGCCCGCACCAGCTTTCGGGCGGCCAGCGTCAACGCGTCTGCTTCGGGCGCGCGCTCGTCGTCGATCCGAAGGTCATCCTCCTCGACGAGCCGTTCGGGAGCCTCGATCCCGAGACGCGCGCGGAGATGCAGCGGCTCTTCCGCGACCTCGCCAAGACCCTGCGCTTTACGGGGCTCTTCGTCACGCACGACCTGAAGGAGGCGCTCGTCGTCGGCGACGGCTTCGCGCTCATCGAACGCGGCGAACTCAGCGCGTTCGCGACGCGTACCGGCTTCGCGGCGGACCCACGCGTCGGAGTCGCGGGAGAGATCGATTTCTGGACATCGTTGAACCGCACCAAGGAGGGAGATCGATGAGCGAGACGCGCGACTACGAGCATTGCGAGTCCGTCTACTGGGTCTTCACGCATCGTTGCAACGACATCTGCGATCACTGCTACAACGAATCGGGTCCGCACGCGACGACCATGCCGCTCGAGGACTGTCTCGCCATCGTCGGGAATCTTCCCGCGAGACCCGACCGGCTCATTCTCTCGGGCGGCGAGCCGCTCACGGAACGCGAGAAGCTCTTTGCGATTCTCGACGCCGCCCGGGCGCGTTTCGGCGAGCGCACCCAGCTCATGCTGCAGACCAACGGCGACCTGCTCGACGAGAAGATCCTCGACGCGCTCCTCGCGCGCGGCGTGACGCGCATCGACATCGCGTCGATCGATCGCTACCACAAGAAGCAGGGCGCGCATCGCGAGCGCCTCGAGGCGCTCTTCCGCTCGCGGGGAATGGCCGGCGACGCGCCGGATCCTCTCGTCTCGAAGACGGATTACGTGAAGCCCGGCGGTGCGAGCTACGGCTTCTGGGGCTCGACGGAGGAGCTCTGGCTCGGCGGCCGATGGGCGCGCGGCCGAGCGATGAAGACCGGTATTTGGACGCGCAATCCCGAGCACAACTTCTGCGCGATCCTCTCGGGCGCCCGTGGATTTCTCGGCGGCACCGAGCTGCCTCAAGAGATCGCGATTCACCTTTGGCGCATCTCGCCCTGCTGTCCGGAGATCAAGCGCCCCCTCGGCGACGCGCGCCGCGAGCGCGTCGCCGACGTGCTGGCCCGCGCCTCGCGATCGCCGATCATGCAGCGGCTGAACGAGGGCGATCCGTTCACGATGGGAGCGTCCCACGGCTTCGACGAGAATCACGCACGCGCGCGGACGCGAGCGCTCGGTAACGTCTGCCTCTGGTGCGACGAGTTTTTCGAACAAATTCCCTGACCGAATGGGGACGGTCGAGTTACGGGGACAGTCGAGTTGACTCGACCGTCCCCGAAATTCGACCATCCCCATGTCGGGAGCCGCGAAGGTCAGGCGCGTTCCGCGGGAGCAGGCGGGGCAGGCGGAGCCACGACGGTCTCTCCACCAGCAGGCGGCGCCGGGGGGGCGGGCGGCGCGAGACGGAGGATGATCCCCTTCTCGCGCAAGTTGTGCAGCTTTTCTCGCTGCAACTCCAGTTCTTCGCGGTGCAGTTCCATCGCCTCGCGAGCGCGCTCCACCGCCTCGCGAATGCGCTCCTGGGTCGCTTCGTCGATCTCCCGCTCTTCGATTCCGCGCGGAGCAAAGCGCCAGCTCGTCGGAACGCCATCGCCGTCGTCATTGTGTTCCCAGATCCATACGCGGACCTTCTTCTCGCCCAGGGTCGCGGAGACAGTGTCGGTACGACCCGCGCGTACGATCTCGATCGAGACCACCGCTCCCCCGTCGCGTTCTCGGATCATCCGGCGCAGCGCCGTCGTGCTCTCGACATCCTTGCCGTCGAGGGCGACGATCAGGTCACCGGCGCGCAAGCCCGCCGCCGCGGCCGGGCTCTCGTCCGAAACGGTATCGATCAGGACACCCCGACCGTCGCGACCACCGAGCGCGCGTCGCAGGGCGTCCGAGGGCTGCAGGAGTTCGACTCCCAGATAGCCTCGCGAGATCTCCTCGCCTTCGCCGACGCCGGCGAAGTGCGGGATTCCCTCGAGCGCGCCCTCGATTCCCTCGAGCGCCCCGCGGAACCCGTCCTCGTCGAAGTCGAAGACGAAGGCTCGCTCGCCACGACTCGGACGCTCGCCGAGAGTCGCTTCCAAACGCCGCGCGCCCTGCTCGCCCTCGACCTCGATCGTCACGGTGTCGCCCGGCTTGCTGCGGCGCATCGCGTCAACGACCTCGCTCGCGTGCTCGACTCGTTTCCCATCGATGGCGACGATGCGATCGCCCTTCTCGACACCCGCCTTCGCAGCCGCAGAGTCGTCGACGACATGCGTCACGAATACACCGTCGCCCGTGTCGTGCAGCGACACTCCGAGCCATCCCCGCGACGACCTCTGCTTGGTGGCTGGCCTATCCGAAGAGTCGTCTCCAACGCTCGCCGCGGCGGCAAACGCCCACGCTCCCCCGGCAACTAGTGCCAAGACCGCCACGACGATCAGGGCACGCGATCCTCGTCGATCGAATTTCATGTCTTCCTCCTTGCGAAGGCCGTCGAACTCGCAGGTTCGGCCTCTATTCACCCCCCCAGAACACCGTCCCCCGCAATTCGTTCCAGAGAGGGCCCGGCGGCAGTCGCGTGCCCCACGGGGAGGCTCCGAGCGGCAACGGATCGGGAGCGAACGGCACGACGAACCCGCCGCGCGGCGATCATTCGCGCTCGTGGCCAGGCCTTCCGTTCAGACGGTGCGGGGCGACGACGGCGGCCGGGCGACGACCAGCCACGCGCTTCGCTTGCGCCCCTTCGACAGTCTCTCGTCCAGGAGTGCCGCGTAGCCCTCGGCTTCGAGGGTCCCGTCGAAATCGTCGCGGTAGGTCACGCGCCCGAACTCGATCGTCGTCAGCGAACCCAGTCGCGGCTTGAGCCACTCCATGAACCGCGAGCGCTCGTGCTCGAAGGTCTGAGTGAAAAAGACCCGCCCGCCGGGGGCGAGGAGTCCCTCCACATGACGCAGCGCCGCTCGAGGATCCGCCAGGAGCATGAAACTCGCGCTGAAGTACACGGCGTCGTAAGGCCCTCCGCGGTGCACTTCGACCGGCTCGAGCCGAACCACGACGTTCTTCTCGAGCCCCGCTCCTTGCAGCCTTGCTCGACAACGGGCGACGTACGTCGGATCGACGTCGAGCCCGACGATCGAAAGGCCTCGCCTGCGGATGGCGTCAGCATGCGCGGCTACGGCGGCTCCGGGCCCGATTCCCACGTCGAGAACCCGCGCGCCGTCGGCTAGCCGCGACAATACGGCGGCGTACCAGCGGGCGGTGAGGTGCCCGAAAAGGCGATCGTAGATCCACGCGCGCATGGCGGCAGAGCTTAGCATCCGCGGCGGGCGCAATCCCCGGACACTGGGCACACTCGATTCAACTCCCCTCCCGTAACTCGCCTGTCCCCGTACTTCGCCTGTCCCCGTAATTCGACTATCCCCGGGGCTAGCGGGTGGCGGCGAGGCCGAGCTTGCGGATCTTGGAGTAGAGCGTCGCGCGCGTGACGCCGAGGATTTCGGCCGAGCGCTTGATGTTCCAGCCGGTGAGCGCCAGCACGCGCCTGATCACCGCCTCCTCGACGTCGGCGAGCCGCAGCGTGTTGATCGAGAGGCTCTGCTCGAAGACGGCCCGCGCACCGCGCACCTCGGGAGGAAGATCGTCGACATCGATTTTCGGGCCGGCCGTGAGGACGACCGCGCGCTCCACGGCGTTTTCGAGTTCGCGCACGTTTCCGGGCCAGGGATACCGCGTCAACACGCCCGCCGCGCGCTCCGTGAACTCGCCGACGCTCTTGCTCGACTGCGCCGCGTGACGCGCGAGCAGGCGCGAGGCCAGGATGGCGACGTCCTCGGAGCGAGCCCGCAGCGGCGGGAGGTCGATCGGAATGACCGCGAGGCGAAAGAGAAGATCCTCGCGGAAACGCCCCGCGCGGACTTCCGCCTGGAGATCGCTCTCCGTCGACGCCACCACGCGCACGTCGATGCGCACGGGCTCCTCGCTGCCGACCGGTTGCACCTCGCGGTTCTGCAGCGCACGCAGCAGCTTGACCTGGGCCGGCAGCGGCAGCGATCCGACCTCCTCGAGGAAGAGCGTCCCTCCCTGCGCCCGGCGCAGGCATCCCAGTCGGCCGCGGGCGCCCGGGCTGAGCGCGCCCTCCTCGGCACCGAAGAGTTCCGCTTCGACCATCGATTCGGCATGCGCGGCGCAGTTGAACGTCACGAACGCCGCCGCGCGCCGGCCGCTCTGCGCGTGGATCGCCTCCGCGACGCGCGCCTTCCCCGTCCCGCGCTCGCCCCGGACGAGGACAGCGCTCTGGGCGGGTGCCACCGCCGCGACGAGTTCCGCGACCCGCCGCATCGCGGGATCGCGCCCGATCAGCTCCGCGAGCGGCAGCACGCGGGGGTCGCCCGCCCGTCCGGCCGCTGGCTCGTCACGCGCAGCGCGCTGGGCGACCGCCCCCTCACAGTGCCGCGCCACGAGCTTCACGAGATCGTCGACGTGAAACGGCTTGGTGAGATAGTCGAGCGCGCCCGCACGGAGGGCGTCGATGGCGTCGTCGAACGTCGTGGGTTCCCCCACGAGAACCGAACCAACGCCCGGCCGGGCCACCTGGGCCCGGGCGACGAACTCCGCAGCGCTGCACGAAGCATCGTTGAGCCCAGCGACCACGAACTCGTAGCGCTCCTCGCGAAGCCGGTCGAGCGCGCTCTCGGTCTTCGTCGCCGTCTCTACGGCATGCCCCGCCCTGCCCAGTGCCTCGGAGAGGGCGTCGAGTGTGAACTCATCGCGATCGACGACCAGAACGCGTGCCAAGGGGTACGCTCCAGACGCTCCCCGAAGGGGCGTCGACTCTGGCCGTCCTATCGGACGAGAGCGGGCGCGCTTGAGCCGCGGCGGCGGAAGGCGGCGAACTCAGCTGGTGATCGTCACGACCCCTTCGAGCGCCGCGCCGGCCGACATCTCGAGCGTCCGGCCCGCCACCGAACCGGTCAGCTTGCCCCCGACCACGACTTCGACACGCCCCAAGACGCGAAAGTCGCCCTCGGCCGCCCCCTCGACCCGCAGCGCGCTCGACTTCGCCCGCAGAGCCCGAGTTCGCCCTCCCGGGGCGACCACGATGTCGCCTTCGAGACGCAACGATCCCGAAACCTCGCCGTGAATCAGGAGCAACCCCGACCCCTCGAGTTCGCCGGTGATACGGGCCCCCTTCCCGATCTGGGTCAGCCCCTGGGGTGGCCCGTCCGGGCGAGCCCCGGAAGAGGAACCGAACGCCCCGCCGCTCACGAGGCGCCCCCGGCGGCGCGCTCGAGGCCGATGCGGAGCGACCGCCCTTCCACGACGCACTCCTTGATTTCAGCGCCCGCCCTGGGGGCGCCGATCTCTATCGTGGCCGCGAGCGTCTCGCCGGCGATGAGCGCGCGGTGCCTGTCGAGCGCGGCGGCAAGATCGCCGTCCGCGTCGAGGGTGAGGGCGATGCGGTCCGTGAAGTCGAGGTCGAGGTCCTTTCGCATGCCCTGGATCCGATTGATCAGCTCGCGAGCCATCCCCTCGGCGACCAGCGCGTCGTCGAGATTCGTATCGAGCACGACCACCGCCCGCGCCGAGGACGCCGCCGCGTAGTGCTCGCGGGCCTCGAGGGAGATCGCGACCTCGTCGGCTGTCAATCGCACGTCCTCGCCGTCGACGACCAACCGCACCTCGCCCGTCTCGTCGAGCTGAGCTCGCAGCGCCGCGGCGTCCGCTTTCCCCAAGGCCGCCTTGATCGCAGGCACGAGCTTGCCGTAGCGGGGACCGATCGCGCGGAAGTTGGGCTGCATGCGCCAGTGCACGAACGCATCGGCGTCGCCGCCCACGAGCACTTCCTTGACGTTCAGCTCGTCCGCGATGACATCGGCGAGCGAGCGGATCTCGTCCTCCATCGCGCCGTGCGGAACGAAGACGTGCGCCCTGGCGAGCGGTTGCCGGACGCGGATCTTCTGCGCGCCGCGCGCCGCGAGCCCGAGCGAGACGGCGTCTCTCACGCCCGCCATCGATTGCGAGAGCGGCTCGTCGATCCACTCCGCGGGCAGCCGCGGCCAACGAGCGAGGTGGACGCTCTCGGGCTCCGCGTCGGGCCAGGCTCCCACGACCAGCGTGCGCCAGACGTGCTCGGAAAAGAAGGGAACGAAAGGAGCCGCGACGAGCGAGAGGTCGACGAGAACCTCCCAGAGCGTCCAGAAAGCGTCCCGCTTGTCCTGCGAGAAACCCTCGGCCCAGAACCGGTCGCGGCAACGCCGGACATACCAGTTCGAAAGCCCGTCGACGAAACCCTTGAGCGCGCTGGCGGCTTCGTAGATGCGATAGCCGTCGAGCGCTTCGGTGACGCGGCGCTCGAGCAACGCCGTCTCCGAGAGGATCCAGCGATCGAGCAGCGAGCGTTGGGCCGCGGGACGGTAGCCCTCGCCCGCGGAAAAATCCGGAACGCGGCCTTCCCGCGCGGGATTGCCGCGCGCGGGATCGAAGCCGTCGATCGACGCATAAATCAAGAAGAACGAAAGCACGTTCTGCCAACGAACGAGGAACTCGCCCTGCTGCTCGCGGATCGCGCGCAGCGAGTTGCGGGTGTTGTTCCAGGGCGGACCCGAGACATAGAAGAACCAACGGAAAGCGTCCGCTCCGGGGGGGTCCTCGAGAATGTCGAGCGCGACGCGTCCACCCGGCGCGAGTCCGAGCGCGCGCAGAACTTCATCGCCGAGGACGATCGCCTCGCGGCCGACCTTGGAGTGCGCGGCCAGCTTGGCCTCGAAGACGCGAGCACCGTCTTGCGGGTGGCGCAGCTTGATGCGGCAGCCGTCCGGCAAGCCGAGGGTCTTCACCAAGGACGGCAGGAGCACGGCTTCATCCGCGGCGGGCGGCTTCGGAAGCCGGTCCGTCGGCGCGATCGTCAACTCGAACGAGCCCTCGAGCACGAGGTCGGGTGACGTGTAATTCCCCGAGCTCTTCGACTCCTTCTTGCCTTCGGGATCGCAGACGTGCCCGAGGACGATGCACGACTTGTAAGGATGGGGGAAGCGCCGCACCGGCGTGAGCCCGAAGCGCTCCTGCGTCTTCTCGTCGAAGAGCAGCGTCGAGACCATCAGCAGCGAATAGAACCAGCCGCGCGTTTGATCGATCGCTTCGGAGATGAAGTCCGCCGGGAACGCCTGGCGGAACTCCTCGACGCCGCGATGCGGAAAGCCGAACTGCGCGAAGGGCATGCAGCCCGAATCGAACCAGCAGTCGACGACCTCGGGGACGCGCTGCATCGTGGCTCCGCAGGCGTGGCAGGGAATCGTGATCTTGTCGACCCAGGGTTTGTGGACGACGAGATGCTCGGAGAGCGTCGGATCTTGAGCGCGGGCGCGCTCCCAATGCTCGAGCGCGCGGGGGTTGCGCGCGAGCGCCGCATCGAGGCTGTCGAGCGCGTCGAGCGCCCCGCACGACGAGCAGGTCCAGATCGGCAGCGGAGTGCCCCAGTAGCGCTCGCGCGAGAGCGCCCAGTCGACGTTGTTGTCGAGAAAGTCGCCGAAGCGGCCGTCCTTGATGTGCTCGGGCAACCAGAAGATCTGCTGGTTGTTGGCGATCGCCTCGTGAATGCGGTCGGTCGTGCGGATGAACCACGCCGGACGCGCATACTGAATCAGCGGATCGCTCGAGGCACGCCAGCAGAACGGATAGTCGTGGCGGTAGGTGCCCTCGTGGAAGACCAGGCCCCGCGCGCGGAGGTGGCGCACGATGTCGCGATCCGCCTCTTTGCAGAAGCGGCCCGCGAAATCCGTGACCTCCGGCGGGAAGGTGCCATCGGGCAGCACGAGCTGCAGGAAGCCCATGCCGTTTTCTTG
>CAZPJJ010000062.1:0-14207 GCA_964586535.1 uncultured Acidobacteriota bacterium
ACCTCGGACGAGCCGGTAAAGGTGACGAGCCGGAATCGCGGTTCGTCGACGAGCGGTGCGGCGTCGGCACCACGGCACGGAAGCACCGAGAGCGAGCCGTCGGGCAGCCCCGCCTCGGCGAGGGCCCGCGCGAGCGCAAGCGCCGCGCTCGGCGTCTGGCTCGCGGGCTTGACGACGATGGGGCAACCGGCGGCGATCGCCGGGGCGACCTTGTGGGCGACGAGGTTGAGCGGGAAGTTGAACGGCGTGATCGCGAGCACGGGGCCGATGGGCACGCGCCTGATGAGCGCGAGGCTCTTCGATCCGGACTCGTAACCGCCGAGATCGCGGGCGAGCACGGGCGGGTGCCGTGCGACGTGCGCCGCTTCGCGCAGCGTGTCACAGGCCCGCGCAACTTCGGCGCGCGCCGACGTGACGGGCTTGCCCGCTTCCTCGACGAGCAGGTCGGCAATCTCGCGCGAGCGCGAGGAGACGAGCGTCGCCGCGCGCTCGAGGATCGCCGCGCGGGCGTGCGGCGCGAGCGCGGCACAGAGCGGGACGGCTTCCGCGGCACGCTCGATCGCGAGATCGATCTCACGCGGACCGGCCGCCGCGACGGTGGCGACGAGTTGCTGGTCCCAGGGTGAACGAACCTCGATGCTGCGCTCGCCGCCGCGCGACGAACCGGCCAGAAAGAGGCTTTCGCTGCGGGCCATGGACTCTCCCTTTGGGTGGCCGCTTACTCCGCGAACGCCCGATCGATGAAGACCTGCTGCGCCTCGCGCCGTTCTTCGGCATCCGCCGGCCGCCGTCGGTGATAGCGCCCCTCGGAGTCGCAATCCCATGCCGACGCGTTGTCCGACTCGTAGACCTCGAGGATCCGCTCGATCTCCTCCTGTGCGCGCGGATCGGTGATCGGGGCGATCGTCTCGACGCGGCGGTCGAGATTGCGCTTCATCCAGTCGGCGGATCCAATGAAATACTCGGGCGCGCCGCCGTTGACGAACTTGTAGATGCGGCTGTGCTCGAGGAAGCGGCCGACGACGCTGTGCACGCGGATCGTCTCCGAGAGCCCGGGCACGCCCGGCCTGAGGCAGCAGAGCCCGCGCACGGAGAGGGTGATCGGCACGCCGGCCGCCGAGGCCTCGTAGAGCTCGCGGATCATCTCGGGATCCTGGAGCTGATTCATCTTGGCCCAGATGCCGCTCGGCAGTCCTTTCCGTGCGTTCTCGGCCTCGCGGCGGATGAGCGCGACGAAACGCGCGCGCATCTCGGCGGGCGCGACGAAGAGCTTGCGGTACTTCGGCTGCGCGATCGCGCCGGTGAGCGCGTTGAACACCGCCGAGGCGTCCTCGCAGAGATCGTCGTCGGCGGTGAGCAGGCCGACGTCCTCGTAGATGCGCGCCGTGCCGGTGTGGTAGTTGCCTGTGCCGATGTGCAGGTAGCGGCGCAGCGCGCCGCCCTCGTCGCGGACGACGAGCGCGAGCTTGACGTGGGTTTTCAGGCGCTCGACGCCGTAGGAGACGTGGCAGCCCTCCTTCTCGAGGTACTCGCCCCAGGCGATGTTCGGCGCCTCGTCGAAGCGCGCCGTGATCTCGACGAGCACGGCGACCTGCTTTCCGCGGCGCGCGGCGTCGGCGAGCGCGCGCACGATGGGCGAGTCGCGGCTGGTGCGGTAGATCGTGAGCTTGATCGCCAGCGTCTGCGGATCCTCGGCGGCGGAGCGCAGAAATCGCAGCACCGACGTGTCGAAGCTGTGATAGGGGTGATGGACGAGGATGTCGCGCCGGCGGATCTCCTCGAAGATCGCGTCGGGGTCGTCGACGCGCAGCGCGGCCAGACGCTCGTGCGTGCGCGGCTGATGCGCGGGGAGGCGCAGATCGTCGCGGCCCTTCGGATCGAAACGCGTGAGGTCGACGAGTCCGAGGAAGTAGTCGGCGACGTAGACGTCGGCGGCGTTGATGCCGAGCTGCTGCGTCAGCCACTCGCGGATCTCGTCGGGCATCCTTGCGTCGACCTGAAGGCGCACGCAGCCGGCGAAGCGCCGGGCCTTCAGTTCGTGGGAGACGAGCCGCACGATGCTGCCGGGCTCGTTCTCGAGATCGTCGAGATCGAGGTCGCCACCGTGATCGACGTCGCCCTCGGCGCCGCGCGTCACGCGGAAGAGGAACGTGTGCGTGGGTGTCTCGGGAAAGACGAGATCGAGGTTGGCGGCAATCACCTGCTCGAGCGGCGCGTAGCCGCGGCCGTCGGGCAGCGGGACCCAGCGCGGACGATTGTCGGGAATCTTGATGCGCACGAAACGCTCGCGGCGTCCGCGCCCGACGGGCAGCAGGACGGCGAGATTCAGCGTGAGATTGCTGATGAATGGAAAGGGATGCTCGGCATCGACGGCGAGCGGCGTGAGAATGGGCAGCACGGACTCGCGAAAGTAGCGCCGCAGGTGGTCTCGTGCGTTCTCGTCGAGCTGCGTGTAATCGAGAATCGGGGTGCCCGCTTCCTGCAGGGCTGGGCGCAGTTCGCGCTCGAGGACGCGCGAGATGACTCCCTTCTGCGAGAGGATCTCCGCGCGGCAGGCCTCGAAGACCTCGGGCGTGCTCATGCCGTCGGGGCCGCGGCGCGTGACGTTGCGCGCGAGCTGGCGCTTGAGACCCGAGACGCGCTTCATGAAGAACTCGTCGTGCAGCATGCCGATGATGCCGGCGAACTTCATCCGCTCGAGGAGCGGTAAGTCGCCATCCTCGGCGAGCGCGAGCACGCGCCGCGCGAAGCCGAGCCAGGAGAGTTCGCGATTGAGATAGGCCTCGGCCGCATCAGCCGAGATCCGCGCCGACTCTTGTTGGGACATCGAGACTCCGGGGCGTGCGGAGCGGCACGCTCGGGAGAGCATACACAGGCCGGAGGGCCGCTGCCCAGGTCACCCCGGGCGGGCTTCGATGCTCAGCGAAACTCTTGAATCGTGCGCACGATCGAGCCCACGGTGGCGAAGCGACGGGGCGTGAACTCCTCGTTGGGGATGCGCACGCGGAAGGTCTGCTCGACCCACTCGGCGACGTCGAAAACGCCCAGGGAATCGACGAAGGACTCGAGCGATGCGTCGGCGGCGACGCTTTCCTCGAAGCCCGGGAACCGGCTCTTGAGGAAGGCACGCACTTTGGTTTCGACGGCGGCGGCGGTTTCGTCGGTCATTGCGGCTGCTCTCGCTCCCCGGGGAAGCTCGTCTGGAACGGCCGTGAAACGCCGCGGACGCGGGCCGGCTCGTCCTCGGCCGGTCCGGTGCGCGGGAGAGTCGTTTCGCCGGCAGGTCTCATCGAGGGTCCGGGCTGCGCTGTCACATCTGTGACAAGCGGTGTTTCTGGATTTTCCCCGAGGCTGTTTTCGGCAGTGTCTCCACGAAGGTGAAGGATCGCGGAATCTTGTGATGTGTCAACCGCTCCGCACACCACGCCCGCAGCACCGCCTCGTCGATCGCGTCATCCTTGCGCACGACATACGCGGCGGCGATCTCGCCGAGGATCTCGTGCGGAGCGCCGACCACCGCGACTTCGACGACCGCGGGATGCGCGGCGAGCGCGTCCTCGATCTCGCGCGCGCTGATGCGTTCGCCCGCACATTTGATCAGGTCGCGCTTCCGGCCCTCGAGATAGAGGAATCCCTCGTCGTCGACACGGCCGAGATCGCCGGTGCGCAGCCACCCCTCGCTGAGCGTCTCCTTCGTGAGCGCGGACTCGCCCCAGTAACCCTTCATGATGTTCGGTCCCGCGAGCAAAACCTCGCCGACGACGCCCGTGGGTACGTCGCGGCCGTCCTCATCGACGATACGCAGCGACACGCCCTTGATCGGCCGCCCGCACGATCCCGCCTTCTCGTCGATGCGCTCCGGGGGCAGGGCGCAGGCGCGGGTGCTCGATTCTGTGAGGCCGTACATGAAGTAGAGCCGCGCCCGCGGGAGTCGGCGCCGCCATTCGCCGATCGCCGCGGGTGAAAGATGAGAGCCCGAGACCGTCACGAAGCGCAGACGCGAGAGGTCGTGCCGATCGAGCGGCGCGCGGCGCAACAGCATGTTGACGTGATACGGCACGCCGCTCCACGCGGTGATACCGCGGCGCTCGAGGCTCGCCACGAAGCCGGGCAGATCCTGAAAGCCGTCCTCGAGGACGAGCGTGCCGCCCGCGCGCAGCGTCGTCGCGAGCACGCTCTTGGCGTAGGTGTGAAAGAGCGGTAACACGAGCGCGTACCGGTCGCTGGGGCCGAGCGGCAGATATTCCAGGATTGCCTCGGTGACGGCGGCGACGTTGGCGTGGGTGAGCATCACGCCCTTCGGATCGCCGGTGGTCCCCGAAGTGAAGACGACGAACGCGACGTCGCCGGGATCGACCGAGCGCGCGGGTGCCCGCCCGGCCGGTGCATCCGCCGCCGCCGCTTGCGCGATGTCCTCGTAGCGAAGCACGGGAGCGCCCGCCGCGAGCAGTGCGTCGTGGCCCCGATCGGCGACGATCGCCGAAGGATCGAGCGCGCTCAGCAGCCGCGCGAGTCGCGGGGGACTCTCGTGATGATTGACCTCGGCGACGGGTCTGCCGAGCGAGAGCGCGCCGAGCATCGCGAAGACGTACTCGGGGGCGTTCGCGCCGACGATCGCCACGGGACCCTCGCCGCGCCCACGCTGGGCGAGCGCCGCGGCCGCACGCTCTGCGGAATCCCAGAGCTGCGCGTACGTGAATGCGCGCTCGCCCGCTTCCAGCGCCAAGGCATCGGGGCGACCGGCGCCGTTCCGCAGCCATGCGGCGAAGCCGCTTTCGCCGAGGGGCGCCGTCACGTCAGACCCCCAGGAGGCGCGCGAAGTAGCGCGGCACGTCGGCGAGCGACTCGCAGTCGTGGTGCATCGTGAAGAGCACGGCGTAGAAGACGCTCGTCGCGACCCACCCGGTGAACCACCACGCGCGCGAGGTCTCGAATCCGGCTTGCGAATGTAGGCGCGCGAATCGCCGCGGAAAGGCGATGACGACGTAGATCGCGAGTCCATTCACGACCCAGTAGAGCATCGTGATCGCCATGCGCTCGAAGTCGAGCGGCGCCGTACCGACGTGGGCGTAGACGTGAAGCAGACCGGAGGCGATGAGCGTGCCCATGATCGCGAGGAAGAGCGGCACCCGCGCGCGCATCATCGGATAGAAGGTGAACGTGATGATCCACTCACGCAGCAGGAGGTTCCAGCGGCGCCAATGCTCGTTGGGCGTGCGCGCGAAGAACCAGCCGTTGAAGTTGTCGCGGATCGGCATGCCGAAAAGCCGCAGCAGGCCGAGGTAGAGGTTGTAGCTCGCGACGAGGTCGAAGGCGAGCGCGAGATAGTTGAGATACGAATATCCGAGCAGCGAGAGGCCCGCCGACTCGAACCACGCACGGCCCGCGAGAAAGGCCCCGATGTGATGCGAGAGGCTGCGCGAGACCATCGCGATCGAGAGCGCTTCGACGCCGGCCAAGCGAAGCTCCGTGAGCTTGCTCTCCTCGTCGGGAGTGAACTCCTGGATCGTGAAGACGGGCCCTTCCATGAAGAGCCGCGTCTTCAGGTACGAAAGATAGTGCGTCAGCGAGAGGATCTTGCCCGTCGTGACGTGATAGCAGGCGTACCAGAGCAGGACGATCAGCCCGGTGGAGATGCTCGCGCGCGAAAGTGTCGACCAGCCGAGCATGTCGGCGGCCGTGCGCACGGCGGGCACCGAGATGACGATCGCCGTGAGCATGAGCCAGCGCGGCACGCTGAGCTTGAAGATGCCGTAGAACGCGAGCCCGAAGGCGAGCAAGAGCACCGCGGAGGGGGCGTCGACGAACCCCGCCGCAAGTCCCAGCCCGAGCGCGCCGATAGCCGCGGCCCAGAGCTGCACGCGCCGCGGCAGCCACATCACGCCGAGGAAGAGCGCGTGGAGCGCGACCATCCGACCCGGGATCGTCGCGACGCCGGAAAAATCCGGGAGCGCCGCCGCCTCGCCGAGCGCGCGCCGCCCGGCCCAGTGTGCGAGGAGCCACGTCTGCCCGACGAAGAGATACGGAACGAACGTGAGCGCGGCGATGAGGAATCGCGACGCGATCGACGGCGGCACGGGAAGCGCGCCCACCCACCGCTCCAGGCGGCGGTAGGCTTCTGTCATCGCGGGAGTCCCGATCGTTTCGGCGATGCTCAAAGGTCCGTCACTCTTTCGGGGTGATGGGCCGAAATGCCGCGCGGGTCGGATCTTCTCGACCGCGCGCCGCTCCATGGACGCCGCCCTCCGCCGGGGCGGCACCCAGATCACGTCATCTCGCCTCCCGCACACACCCGGCGGAAGCGTACGCCGGAGGGCTACCGCGAACAACTCGAATTGCCCGAACGGACCATCAGGTAAAGCCGTGGATTCGCGGACGGCGCTTGACAGCCTCGCGACCCGATCCCAACACACCGCCGCACACGACGGGACAAGCGGCGGTCGCGATCGACAGGCTACGACGCGAGACCCCGCACCAACACAGTAGCGACGTGCCGGCAGCGCGAGTTGGAAAGTATGCCTCGCGCCCGAGAAAGGAGTGTCGCCATGACTCTCGTCCGCTGGAATCCCTTCAACGAGTTGGATCGCGTGCAGCGCGAAATGTCGCGGCTCTTCGAGGATTCGCCCTTCCGCGGCTTCGGCCTCGCCCGCGAGGAGCCGATGACCCGCGGCTTCCTCCCCGCCGTCGACATCGCCGAGGAGAAGGACCGCATCACGATGGAGGTCGAACTCCCCGGACTCGATCGCGAGAACATCGACGTCACGATCGAGAACAACCGGCTCACGATCTCCGGTCAGCGCATGCTGCAGCAGGAGTCCGAGGAACGCACCTATACCCGCGTCGAGCGCGCCTACGGCTCCTTCACCCGCACCTTCTCGCTGCCCAACAGCGTCGACGCCGAGCGCGTCGAAGCGCACATGGACAAGGGCCTGCTCAAGATCGTGCTTCCCAAGCGCGAAGAGGCGAAGCCGAAGCAGATCGCCGTCCAGGTCGCCTGAGTCTCGTGAGGCCGGGCGCGCAGCGCCCGGCACCGCTGGTGGCAAACGGGGAGTCCCATCCGGACTCCCCGTCTTCTTTCAGCCGTTGAGCCGCACGATTTCGAGATTCAGCCACGTCGCGAAACTCACCCACGCCAGATAGGGGATGAGCAGCCACGCAGCCGCAGCGCGCCGCTGCCTGAAGCCCGCGATCGTCGCAACGATCGCCGCGAGCAAGATCGCGATGTCGACGAGCGCCAGGTCCGCGCGCTCGAGCCCGAAAAATAGCCACGACCAGAATCCGTTCAAGACGAGTTGCACGGCGAAGACCGCGAGGGGCCAGCGCGGTGCGTCTCGCCTGGAGGGCGCGAGCGCGAGGAAGAGCGCGACGCCCATCATCGCGTAGAGAAGCGGCCACACGACCGGAAAGACCCACCCCGGCGGCGTCAGCGCCGGCTTCGCGAGTCCCGCGTACCAGTCGCCGGGGCCGCCGGGATTGAAGAGCGCTCCGAAGATTCCCGGCACGAAGCAGAGCGCAACGCAGAAGGCGAGCCGCAGCGCCGCACCGGCGCCGAAGCGTCCCGCCCCCCGCGTCGTCGTCGTCACGGCCGCGCGTTCTCGCCTGGGGCGAGGATGAACTTCCCGAGCCAGTCGAACTTCTCGTCGTACCAATGCAAGGAGTTCTGCGGCTTGAGCACCCAGTGCCCTTCGTCCTCGTAGATCACGAGGCGGCTCGGCACGCCCTTGTTCTGCAGCGTCTGGAAGAGCTCGACGCCGTGATTGTAGGGGACGCGGTAATCGAGCAGGCCGTGATAGACGAGCGTTGGCGTCTTGAATTTCGCGGCCGCGGCGTGCGGCGAGACCGCGGCGTAGCGGTCGGGTTGCTCCCAGAACTCGCCGTGGCGGCGCTTGCTGGCGCCATAGTCCGAGGCGTACTGCGTGAATGCGTTGTAGACCGCGCAGTGCGCGATGAGCGTCGTGAACGGATGCTCGCGGCCGAGCAGGACCGTCGCCAGGTAGCCGCCGTAGGACCCGCCGCCCGCGGCCATGCGGTCCTTGTCGACGAAGGGCTGCTTCGCCAAGTACTCCGCCGCGGCGATCGTGTCCTCGTAGGGCTTGGTGAGCCAATCGGGGTTGATCGAGTCGGCGAAGTCCTGCCCGAAGCCACTCGACCCGTGGAAATTGTGCCACGCGACGATCGCGCCCCAACCCGCGAAGACCTGCGCGCTCCAGCGGAAGTGGAAACCGTCCGTGATTCCGTTGTGCGGGCCGCCGTGCAGCAGCAGATAGACCGGGTACTTGCGCGACGGGTCGAAGTCGGGCGGATAGACGACCCACATCTGGATCGGCGCGCCGCCGGATCCGGGATACGTGACGCTCTCATAGCGGCCCATCGCGACGCCCGCGAGCTTTTCGTCGTTGAAGGTCGAGAGCTTCTTCACCGAGCCGTTGCCGAGGTCGATGCGCACGAGAGTCGGCGGCTCCGAGAACGACTGCCGCAGCGCCACGAGCGTGCGGCCCCGCTTGTCGAGCGCGAGGTGCGAAAAGCTCGGTGAAGACGTGATCGCCTGCGGCGCCCCGCCATCGAGCGGAATGCGATAGACGCGCTGCGTCGCCGCGTCGTCGATCGCGCCCAACATCGCCTTTGCGTCGGGCTGCCAGACGAGGCCCGAGACCGAGCGGTCCCAGGCGTCGGTGACGACGCGCTCGCGCTTGGTAGCGCGGTCGTGGATCACGAGGCGGACCCTGTCGGCGTAGAAGCCCTTGATGACCTGGCGCTGGAAGGCCAGGAGCGCGCCGTCCGGGCTGTAGAGCGGCGCCGTGTCATCCGCGCCGTTCGCCGCCGTGAGATTGAACGGCGCACCGCCTTCGAGCGGCAGCACGAACACGTCCAGATTCGAGTCGACGCCCGTCGTGTCGACATCCGAGACAAATGCGATCTCGCGGCCATCGGGCGCGATGTCGTAGTGATCCGCCGAGGGCTCGATCGCGGGTAGCGGGCGGCCGCGGCCGCGCGTGACGTCCTGCACCGCGCCGCCCTCACGGTCGACCGCAAAGAGGTGCGTCTCGCGCTCGTCCAGCCACGAGTCCCACCAACGGATCGGTGCGCGATCCCACGTCTTCGCACGCACCTTGGAGGATTCGCGCTCCAGGAGACGCTTGCCCTGCTCGTCCCATGTCGCCAGGTCGGGGAAGACGCGGCTCAGGAACGCGATGCGCCGCGAGTCCGGGAACCACTTCGGCGCCATCACCCCCGTCGGGATCTCCGTGACCCGCTTCGCTTCGCCGCCGTCGGTCGGGATCACGTAGAGCTGCGCCGCCTTGTCGCCCTCGCGCTTCGAGACGAACGCCACGAAGCGTCCGTCCGGTGAGAACGCCGGCGCCGAGTCGTTGCCGCTGTGCGACGTGAAGCGTGTTGCACCGCTGCCGTCGGTCTTGATCAACCAGAGGTCGGTCGAGAGCTTGTTCAGGGCGACTTCCGGAGTCGACACCGGCACGATCGCCGTCGCCCCGTCCGGGGCGATCGCCGGAGCGCCGAGGCGCTGCAGCTGCCAGAGGGTTTCCGCGCTGAGGGGCTTCTTCACGGTTTCACTCGCGAGGAGCGGCGCCGCGGCGGCTGCCGTGAGGCCGAAGGCTAGCGCCAATTGCCGGATCGTCACGGGATTCTCCTTTTCTCGAAGATTTCGCCGTCAGGATAGAGGAAGCCTCACGAACGCGCCCGCCGGCGATCTTGCCCGGCATGCCGGTCGCTCGCTCCTTCCGCTCATCCGGGCTTCATCGAAGCGACACACCGCCGTCAACGCGATGTAAGCCGCGGCACGCATCCTCCACGCAACCGTGCGCGCCGGCGCCCCAGCGAGGGCGCGTCGCGGCGTGCAGCATTTCTCGTCAGCGCCCGCAGGCCGGCACGCCCGGCCCAGCAAGGAGACACATCGATGTCCGATCGACGACGCCTCGCCACGGAGAGCCGCTCCCGCTCAGGCTCCACGCTGCTCGCCGGCCTCGCCGCGACCGCGCTCGCGATCTCCGCCGCCGCCGCCGGCGGTACCGCCGCGCTGCCCGGTGCCTCGCTCGACCCCGCCGCGCTCGACCTCGTGATCCGCGGCCCGCGCACCGAAGTGCGCGTCGCCACCTTCAACGCCTCGCTCAACCGCTTCAATGCCGGCGATCTCGTCCGCGATCTCTCCGCCCCCGGCAACGCCCAGGCCGCGACCGTCGCCGAGATCATCCAGCGCGTGCGCCCCGACATCCTGCTCGTCAACGAGTTCGACTTCGACGCCGACGGCCGCGCCGCGCGCCTCTTCGTCGAAAACTACCTGCGCGTCTCGCAGAACGGCGCCGCCCCGATCGACTATCCCTATTTCTACGTCGCGCCCTCGAACACCGGCATCCCCTCCGGCCTCGACCTCAACAACGACGGCCGCGTCGGCGGCCCCGACGACGCCTATGGGTTCGGCTTCTTCCCCGGTCAGTTCGGGATGGCCGTCTTCTCGCGCTACCCGATCCTCACGCCGCTCGTGCGCACCTTCCAGAACTTCCTCTGGAAGGACATGCCCGGCGCGCTCCTGCCCGACGACCCGCGTACCACCGAGCCCGCGGACTGGTACTCCGCCCTGGAACTCGACGCGTTCCGGCTCTCGTCCAAGAGCCACTGGGACGTGCCCATCGCCACTCCCGGCGGCGTCATCCACTTCCTCGTCGCGCACCCCACCCCGCCCGTCTTCGACGGCCCCGAGGATCGCAACGGCACGCGCAACCACGACGAGATCCGCTTCTTCGCCGACTACGTCGACCCCAGCCGTTCGGCCTACATCTACGACGACGCCGGTCGCGAGGGCGGCCTGCGCGCCGGCTCCTACTTCATCGTCGCCGGCGACATGAATTCCGATCCGCTGGACGGCGATTCGATCCCCGGCTCCGCGCAGCTCCTCACCGAGCATCCGCTCATCGACGACTCGCGAGTCCCCGAAAGCGACGGCGCCGTCGAGCAGAGCCTTCTGCAAGGCCGCGCCAATCTCACGCACCGCGGCGATCCGCGCTTCGATACCGCCGACTTCGCGGACAACGCGCCGGGCAACCTCCGCGCCGACTACGTGCTCCCCAGCCGCAACCTCGAGGTGCTGGACGCAAAGGTCTTCTGGCCGCTCACGACCGACCCGCTCTTCCCGCTCGTCGGCGTCTTCCCCTTCCCCAGCTCCGATCATCGCCTGGTGTTCATCGACGTCGCGCTCGGCGAGTAGCCGCCGCGCTCGCGTCCATCGCGGACGACCAATGCCGGGGGTGGCGGGCGCGCGACGCTCGCCACCCCCCTTCTCGCGTGCGCTGTTATCGTGACCGCGGAGGAACCCGCCCATGAAGCGCACTCGACACGACGGACTCTTCTACTGGAGCGTTCACCAGCCCGACCGCGGCATCGACTTCAACGGCTTCTTCTGGAAGCGCGAGCGCGGCAACCTCCTCATCGACCCCATGCCGTTGGACGATGCCGATCGTGCCTTCGTCGAGGCCGAGGGCGGCGCGGGCTTCGTGCTCGTCACCAACGCCCACCACCTGCGCGAAGCGCCCGCCCTCGCGCGCCACTTCGGCGCCGCGCTCCTCGCTCCCGCCGCCGAACGAGCGGCCTTCGGCGAACTCGCTGCCGCGATCACCCACTGGATCGACGGCGACGCATCGCTACCGGAGGAACTCCGCGAGGATTTGCGCGTCTTCACGCTCGACGGCACCAAGACCGCGGGCGAACTCGCGCTCTACCTCGCCCCGCTGCGCGCGCTGCTCTTCGGCGACAGCGTACGCGCCCATCGCGCAGGCGAGCTCTGCCTCTTGCCCGACGCCATGCTGCGCGACAAAGCGGCGCTCCTCGAATCGCTTCGCCCGCTGCTCGCGCTCGACTTCGACGCCGTTCTGCTCGGCGACGGCGACTCGCTCTTCACCGCCGGGCGCGCTGCGCTCTGCGCGATGCTCGAGAGCCTGCCCGGCGTGCTCTTCAATCGTGTCAACCTCGACCGCGCCCGCTACGTCACGCGCTGGAACCGCGCGGGCGCCACGAACGAAGGCGCCGAGCTCTCGCGCCACATGACCTGTCGCTCGCTCGGCTTTCACCTCCACCTCGTCATGCCCGGCTCCGTCTCGACCGCGTACCACTACGAGACCGGCGAGGAAGAAGCCTTCCTCGTCCGCCGGGGCACGCTCACCGTGCGCACGCCGCAGGGCGAATTCCAACTCGTCCCCGGCGACGTCGTCGCCTTCCCCACCGGCCCCGCCAACGCGCATCAGTTTCGCAACGACGGCGACGAGCCCTGCGAGTTCCTCGCGCTCTCGACCATCGTCCCTCAGTCGCTCGCCGTGTATCCCGAGAGCCACAAGATCATGGTCGTCGAGCGCGGCGAGCAGTACCGCATCGCCGACCGAATCGAGGACTACTGGAGCGGCGAGCCGAGCGTGCCGGAGGAGTAGCGCGAGAGCGGTCGTCGTGAAGAGGACGACGAGCGAGCCGCCGCGCGAGTCGCTCGCTTCGCTGAGATCCTCGCACCGTCGCGCGGACGCTCGCGGCACTCGAGCGCGGCGCGAGTCAGCGCCCTCGCCGCGTCGATGTGCGCGGGAGCACCGCGAGCCCGTCACGGAACTTCGACGACGACGAGTCGGTCTCCGCCGAGGTACTCCGCAGCGGCGGCGCGAACCTCCTCGGGCGTGGGCAGCCCGCCAG
Organism: uncultured Acidobacteriota bacterium; assembly: GCA_964586535.1. Lineage (GTDB taxonomy): Bacteria > Acidobacteriota > Polarisedimenticolia > J045 > J045 > CAZPJJ01. The sequence goes on from CAZPJJ010000062.1 coordinate 12,682, forward strand.
TGCCGATCGGCGGCACGCGCAGGATGGCGCTCTCGCCGCCGTAGATCGCGCGGCCGAGTCGCGTCGCACGCGCGATCGCGGTGAGCGTGCCGAGCATCTCGCCGCGCTGCTGCCGTCCCGCGAGGCGCGCGAGTTCGTCGGCGGAGAGCGGCGCCGCGGAGAGTTCGGCGAGGACTTCGGCCATCAGCGTCCGCACGCGCTCGCGATTCTCGGGCGCCGTGGAGACGTCCGCGGAGAGCAGCCAAGCTCCGCCGGGTAGCGCGCGCACGCTCGCACCGGTGCGGTAGGCGAGGCCCTCGCGCTCGCGAATCGTCGCCACCATGCGATCGGTGAGCGCTTCGATCGCGAGCCGCAGTGCCGCGCGCCTCGGCTCGGGCACGTCGACGACGCTCGCCCAGGTCAGCGCCACGCGTGGCATCGCGCCGCCCATCGCGCCGCCCGGCATCGCGCCGCCCATCGCGCCGCCCGGCATCGCGCCAGGCATCCCGCCCGTCATGGCGCCAGGCATCGCACCGGGCATGGCTTCACCGATGCCGGCACCCTTCGTGCGCGCCGTCGCCGCGGTCTCGGGCTCCCTTGCTTTCCCCGCGTCGTCCGCCTTCGCCACCGGAGACTTCGCGCTCCCTTCCCGCGCGTCCGGCCACGCCTCGCGCACCGGCGGCGACGCGTCGCCGTGACCGAGCAGCGGTACGACGAGCGCCCGTACCTCCTCGGCGCTACGCGGCGATGCGATCGTCACGATCAAACGCGAGGGGGCGAGCCATCCGCCCGCCACCAGTGCGCGCACGTCCGCAAGACTCGGTAACGCGTCGCCCGGGTCGCCGGGCACGGCGCGCGCGAGCGGGTGGCTGTCCCCGAGGAGACGGCGCAGCGCCGCTCGCGAGGAGGCGCGCGATGCGGCCCAACCCTTGCGGGCGGTTTCCAGCTCGGCGGCCGCTTTCGCGTAGGCCGATTCATCGATCGCCGGCACGGCGATCACCTCCGTGAGCAGCGTGAGCGCGGGCTCGAGGGCGGGCGCCGGACCCTCGAGGCGCAGGTACGACCATTCGGCCAGATCGTCGCGATCGTCGAAGGGCATGCGCGGATCGTCGGCGGTCTTGAACTCGACGCCGAGTTGCTCGAGGCGCGCGCGCAACGCCTCGCCGGGTGACACGGCGCTGCCGCCGTGCGCGAGCGTGCGATGCGCGAGATCGGCGAGCCCCGCGGCCGTGGCCGGCTCGCGCAGCGCGCGATCGGCGACGACCACGTGGACGCCGAAGACCGGCGCGCCGGGCTCCTCGAGCACGCCCACGACGATGCCGTTCGCGAGCGTCGTCACGCGCGCGCCGAGCGGACCGGCGACGAACGCGGCGTCACCCTCGCCCGCACTCCTCGCCGCGCTCCCACTCGCCAGCGCTGGCGGCGGCGGCAGCGCGCCCGCCTCGGCACCCGCCGCGGACGTCGCGATCGCGGCGCGCGTCCGCACCCGCACGCCGCCGAGCAGCAGGCGCGCCGCCTCACGCACGCGCTCCGCATCCACCGCCCCG
>CAZPJJ010000063.1:0-14115 GCA_964586535.1 uncultured Acidobacteriota bacterium
TATCAGACGGTCGATCACGACGGCCGCGCGTTCGACATCCCGGAACTGGTCGGGGAGGGCAATTTCGCATCGACTTCGGTCGCTCTCAACGTGCTCTACGAGTTCGATCTCTTTGGGTCGCCGCGGGCGCGAACTTACGTCGGTGCGGGGTTCGTCTTCTTCGACGAGATCGACATCGACTTCGAGAGCGGGGGAGTCGAGAACTCGTTCAGCGGCGACTCCACCGGATTTCAGTTGCTTTTCGGCGCGCGCTACGACTTGGGCGAGCGCTGGTTCGTCGACTCGGGTCTTCGCTACGCCGCAGCCAGCGGTGTCGAGCTTCGCGAGGAGGGTCCGGCGGGCCGCCGCATCGAGGCGGACTACGACCCGCTTTCGGTGACGGCGTCGGTTGGCTTTCGGTTCTGACCCCGGCCATACGTGGGCGAACGGAGGGTGGCGGCGCGCGACGCTCCCTCCTTGCCGCCACCCGTCCGCCGCTGCGGCGGCGTTTCGCGATGAAGCGCCGCTTGCCGCTCTCCTACGTGGCGTGAGTCGTGATAACGTCCCAATGCCTTCGCAACGGGCCCGCGCGCACTTCAGGCGCGAGGAGGCGCTCCTGCGCGGCACGGAGAACGCATGCCTGTCGTCCACGACCAGAGGGCGGGGGGCCACCGACTCGTCATCCTCGGTGCCGGATCGTTCGGCGAGGAGATCGCCGATCTCGCAAGCGACGCGCGCGACGGCGCTTTCGAGGTCTTCGCGTTCGTCGAAGGTCTCGATCGCACCAAGTGCGGCCGCGAAACGAACGGCGTCCCCGTCATCTGGATCGAAGACGCGGCGGAACTTGCCGCGAGTTGCCGTGCGATCTGCGCGGTCGGCAGTTCCAAGCGCGGCACTTTCATTGCCCGCGCACGCGAGGTGGGATTCGCGTTCGCGACGCTCGTCCACAGAACGGCGCACGTTTCGGCGACGGCGACGGTCGGCGAAGGTTCGATCGTCGGCCCAGGTGCGGTCGTAGCGGCGCACACCACGATCGGCCAGCACGTCATCGTCAACCGCGGGGCGCTCATCGGCCATCACGCGACGATCGGCGATGTCGTGACGATCTCTCCCGGGGCGAATATTGCGGGCAGGACCTGCATCGGAGCCCGCGCCTACATCGGCATGGGCGCGCTCGTACTCGATGGTACGAGCGTTGGTGAGGGCGCGGTCGTCGGAGCGGGCGCCGTCGTGACACGGAACGTCCACCCGCGCACGCAGGTGCTGGGCGTTCCGGCCCGTCTCGTCAAGGAGATCTGCGAATGAGCGAAACACTACAGACGGCGCCGGCCCTCGTCGTGAACTTCACGCCGACGGGGATGGTACCGACGAAGAAACTGACTCCCCACGTGCCCGTGACCGTGGCGGAGATCGTCGAAGATGTCCACCGCGCGACCGAGATCGGCATCACGATGGTGCACTTGCACGCGCGCGACGAGGAAACCGGACAGCCTTCGCACGAATCTCGGCTCTACGGTCGCATCATCGAGGGCGTTCGCGCCTTTGCGCCCGACTTGGTGGTCTGCGTCTCTCTCAGCGGGCGCAACGTATCCGAGTTCGAGCGGCGCGCTGAGCCGCTCGCTCTCGATGGTATCGCGAAGCCCGACATGGGAAGCCTCACGCTTTCGTCGCTCAACTTCGTGCGCCAGGCGTCGATGAACGCACCCGACACCATCCAGAAGCTCGCGGAGCGGATGCAGGAGCGCGAGATCGTGCCGGAGCTCGAGATTTTCGATACCGGCATGGTGAACTATGCGCACTACCTGGTGAGCAAGGGACTCATTGCTCCGCCTCATTACGCAAACATCCTCCTCGGCAACGTCGCCGGCGCTCAGGCGGATCTGCTCCATGCCGGGCTGATCATTCGCGAGCTGCCCGCGGACACGCTCTGGAGCCTCGCCGGAATCGGCGCCGCTCAGTTGCCGATGAACGCCGTCGCGATCGCGCTCGGCGGCGGCGTGCGCGTCGGCCTCGAGGACAACATCTGGTACGACGGCTCGCGGGAGCGCCTCGCGACCAACGCCGACTTGCTGCTGCGAATTCACGAACTGGCGCGCGCTCATGCGCGTCCCGTGATGACCCCAGGGCAGTTCCGAGAACGGCTGCGGCTGCGTACCGGCGGTGCCTACGGGCGCGAGAGGAACCAAGCCGCGTGAGGCTTCCGTCGAGAGCGAGTCACGAGCGGCGCGTCGCGGGTTCGAGCGATCGATGAAAGTCTCGGTTCTCGTCAAGACGTACAACCACGCGCCCTTCATCGAGCAAACGCTCCGCAGCGTGCTTGCGCAGCGCGCGCCGTTCGAGTGGGAGGCGGTCGTCGCTGACGACGCGTCGACGGACGGCACGCGCGCCGTGCTGCAGAACGTCGCGGAGCGGGCGCCCACGCGGATTCGTCTGGTGCTGCGCGAGCGGAACCTCGGCCCCGTTGCCAACTTCATCGAAACGCTCACCGCCTGCCGGGGCGCGTACATCGCGCTCCTCGATGGGGACGATTACTTCATCGACCCAGAGAAACTCGCGCGCCAGGCGCAGGCTCTCGACGCCGACGCTCGCCTATCGGCGACGACGCACGATGCGCGAAGAGTCGATGCCGACGGTCGCGACACGGGCGAGCGCTACTGCGGCCCGAAAGTGCCGCGCGCCCTGACGCTCGAACGCCTGCTCCGCGGCAATCCCGTCCCCGCGTGCGGGCTCATGTTCCGGCGGAGCGCGCTCGGCGAGCTGCCTTCTTGGTTCCACGAAGTGCGCTACACCGATTGGGCGCTCCACGTACTTCTTTCCACCGTCGGGCCGATCGCATTCGATCCGGCGCCGCTCTCCGCGTATCGCGTCCACGGTCATGGCATGTGGTCGAGCCTCGGCGAAGTGAGGCGACTCGAGGCGACGATCGACACGCTCGGGCGCTTCCTCGCGAACCTGCCGTCACGCCACGCGGACCGGATTCGCGCTCGCCGGGCGAAGTATCGGCTGCGCCTTGCTTTGGCGTTTGCGCGCGCGGGGCGACGCGACGAGATGCGCCGCGCGTTCCGCGGCGCGTGCGCGGATGCCGGTGCTCGGTTGCCGCTGCTGCTCGTCAGCGGACGCTTCTTTCGCCTGCTGCCGCGCCTCGCCGGATGGTGACGGAAGAGCGATAGCTCGGACTGCTCATGGAACCTGAGCGGGCAATGCCGCAGCTGCCCGTCGGATGGGCCGCGCGTAGGTCTGCGCGGACGAGGTGTAGCCAACGGCTACTCCGCAGTGCGTGCAGACCGAGTACGGCCGAGAACGAGCGACAGCGAGTGGCCGGCAGGCAGATCCGGCATCTTCGGCCAGGTCCTCATGAACAGTCCGGGCCAAGCGGCGCGCTCAGGGCGCGATCGGGTCGACGTGCCAATTCCTTCGCTCGAGGAACGTCGAGGGTTCGAGATGCCGCCCCCCCGGGAATAGCCTCGCGTCGCGCCGCGCGGCCCAAAGCAGGATCGACCCTGTCATGTGATCCCACCAACGCGTTACGCCGCCCAGCTCGCGCTCGATGCTGCGCCGCACCTCGTGGATGCGCTGGCTCACCTCGCCGTTCGTTCGCTTCAGGTATTTCTCCATCGCGTAGAGTGCGGCTCCGTAGCCGCTCTTGAGCTCGAGGCCCTCGTTGCGGGCGCGCTCGCGCACGCGAGGATCGGCGTCGTCGTGGTAGCGGCGCCAGCCCTCGAGACGCGTGCGGGCGAGGCGGAAGAGGCTGGGGCCGTTGCGCTCGTAATCGCGGCGGAAGGCCCAATCGAGGAAGCGTTTCGAGGCATCGCGGGAGATCGCCGCGTGCTCGAAGTTGAAGCGGTCCTGCCCGTGAATGTCGGCGAGGTCGACGTCGGGGAGAAGCCGGCCCTTCTCGGACATCTCGCTGTAAAGCGGAGTTCCTGGCACGGGCGTGTAGAGCATGAACTGGTGGAAATCCGTGTCGTGAGCGACGGCGTGCTCGATCTCCGCTTCGATGTTGCCGGGCGTGTGGTGCTCGAGACCGACGATCGTGGAGCCCAGGACGCCGATGCCGTGCGAACGCAGGTCCTGGGTCAGTGCGAGCGTATCCGCGCCTTTCAGCTTCGAATAGCCGCTCTGGGGTGCCTCGAGCCCCATCCAGATCCAGCTCACGCCGAGCTCGACCAATTCGCGCATCGAATACTTCGAGATCGCGTTGGCCGATGAAAAGACGTAGAGCGACCAGGCTTTGCCGCGCGCCTTCATCTGATCGAGCAATTCCATCGCGCGGTCCTTGTAAAGCAGGAAATTCTCGTCCATGACGAAGAAGCTCTTCACGCGGAGCGCCGCTTCGGCGCGGCACATCGCCTCGAAGATTTCGGCGCCGCGTTCGAAGAAGTCCACCACCTTCCCTTTGCCACCGAAGAAGGCCGACGTGGTGCAGAAGTTGCAGCCCATCGGGCAGCCGACCGAGGGGATGATCGTTGCGGCGGTCGCCTCGCCGCGGTTCGGCCCGCGCAGCCCCATCAGTCGGAAACCGAACGAGGAAGGGATGACGGGATGTTCGATCGGAGCGTCCGTCGGCTCGCCGAGAAACGCGCGCATCCAGCGCACTCCCTCGCCGCGCACGACGTGATCGGCCTCGAGAACGTGCTCGAGGCCGGGGATCGCGGCGACATGGCCCCCGACGACGATCGTCGAGGAGGGAGAATACTCGCGGACGAGGCGGCACATCTCGCGCACCTTGCCGACGTTCACGATGATGCTGGAGATGCCGACGATGTCGTACTCGTGCGCTTTCAATTCTTCGATGAAGCGCTCGCGAGTCGGGAAGTCGAGCACGGCCGAGGGAGCAGAGATGTTGTGCTGGATGAAAGTGAGTCCCCACGAGCGATGGAACATGCGCAGCGAGAAAGGGCCTTGCTCGCGCGTGACTTGATTGTGGTAGAGCTCCATCGGATTGATCTCTCGGCTGCCGAAGCTGTCGTCCTGTGCGTAGGGGCCGAAGACGGACGAGAGCAGCACGCGCGCACGCGTGCCCTTGGGGTGGGGTTCGGGAAGCGATGACATGACGAGCGTCCTTGCGGGAGAGGCGAGCATGCCGCCGGCTTGCGAAGTGCAGGACGGCTCATGGACCGCCACGGGCGATCACGAACGCCTCCCAGCATACTCCTCGCGTCCTCGGAAAACCCGCGATCGTCACATGCCAGGATCTCGGTGCGGGTCTAGAGTGAACTCGTCTCCATCCCGCTGACACGCGCCGCGGCTCGCCCGGACACGCCGGGCGTCGCGACGCCGCGCGAGTCGCAGATGCGTGCGATCTTCGGACCCGTCCTTTCGCGGCGGCTGGGCCGGTCGCTCGGGATCGATCCCTTCATCGAGAAATCCTGCGACTGGAACTGCATCTACTGCCAGCTGGGCCGTACGCGCCGCCCGCGCGCGGAGCGCCGTCCCCATCGTGCGCTTCCGGAAGTCCTCGGGGAACTCGATGAGGTGCTTCGTGAGGTCGGGCCCGGCGAGATCGACTGGATCACGATTGTCGGCTCCGGCGAACCGACGCTCGACGCGGGTCTCGGCGCCCTCATCGACGGGATCCGCGAGCGAACGACGATTCCGCTGGCGGTGATCACGAACGGTTCGCTGCTGGTGAGACCGGACGTCCGCGAAGAACTCGCGCGCGTCGACGCGGTGCTGCCGAGTCTCTCGGGCGGATCCGAGCGGCTCTTCCGGCGCATCCATCGCCCTGCGCGGGGCCTCACGCTGCGCGATCACGTGCGCGGACTCGCGGAGTTCCGCGCGATGTACCGCGGGCACTACTGGCTCGAGGTGATGCTCATTCACGACCTCAACACCACGGAGGAGGCGCTTTGCGAGCTTGGCGCGGCGATCGAACGAATCAAGCCCGACGCGATCCACGTGCTCCTTCCGACGCGCCCACCGGCGGAACCTCGGGTGGAGCCAGCTACGCGGGAAGATGTCGCGCGCGCGGTCTCCGTGCTCTCGCGGCACGCGACGATCCTGGCGCCGCTACCCACGGGTGAGTACGACGCGCTCGGCATCGATGATCCCGTGACCGCCGCCGTCGATCTCGTGGCGCGACATCCCGTCACCGACGAAGAGATGCGTGGCGCACTCGCGCGCTGGTCGGGGGATGCTGCCGGCCACGCGCTCGCCGTGCTTCGTTTGGATCCGCGGGTGAGGCTCGTGGACCGCGTCGGTCAGCGCTTCTGGGTGAGCGCCTCGGGCTTCTATCCGGGCGAAAGGAGAACCTGACGATGGCGATGACGAAAGGGAGAATCCTTGCGGGACTTCGCATCGGCTTCTTCGGACGCGGCGGGGCCGGGAAGAGCACTGCGATCGTGCTCATCGCGCACGCGCTGCGCGCGCTCCTGTACCGTGTTGTGGTCGTCGACGCGGACTCGACGAATCTCGGACTTGCCGAGGCGCTGGGCGTCCCGCGACCGCCTTTGCCGTTGATCGACTATTTCGGCGGCATCGTCTTCAGCGGCGGCAAGGTGACGTGCCCCGTCGACGATCCGACGCTGCTCCCCGGTCGCGAACTCGATCTGGAGGAGATCCCCGAGCGCTTCCTGTCGCAGAGTGCCGACGGAATCGATTTCCTGACGGTCGGCAAGATCGGAGGCCGGGGGCCGGGCGCGGGCTGCGACGGGCCCATGGCGAAGATCGCGCGCGACGTGCGTCTGCGCACTTCCACGGAGGATCCGGTCACGCTCCTCGACTTCAAGGCGGGCCTGGAGGATTCGGCGCGAGGCGTGCTGACGGGACTCGACTGGGCGCTCGTCGTCATCGACGCCTCGTCCGCGGGGCTCAGCGTGGCGATGTTCATGAACGACTTGCTCATGCGCGCCAGGGCGGGCGAAGGGCCGGCGGTGGCGCATCTCGAACGCGCGGAAGATCGCGAGCTGGCGCGGCGCCTCTATCGCGAGTCCACGTTGCGCGGCGCGATCTATGTCCTGAGCAAGGTGGGCGACGCGAATACGGCCGAGATTCTCCATCACCGCCTCGGCGCGAGCGGCATCGAGGTCGCGGGGACGATCCCCTTCGACGGCCGCATCGCCGAGTGCTGGCTCTCGGGCGGGGCGATCGACCCGACACCCACCGCCGATGGAGTCCACGCGGTTGTCCTGGCGCTCGAGGAGGCGGAGCGCGCGTGGCGGGAGTCGACCGCGGTGGAAGAGTGAAGCGACCGCTCCTGAGGCAGGCCGCGAGAACAGACCTCGCTGCCGGGGCCGCGCCATCGGCGTACCGTCTTGGGCATGCGCACCGCCCTCGCCGCTTGCGCGGCCTTCTCCGTGCTCCTTGTTGCGACCGATCGCGACGCCCTCGCGACGGCGCCCATCATCCGGCACGACTGCGCGCTGGAGCTATCGACACGCCCGCGACCCTGCGATGGCGACGTCGACATCACGCGGCGGACCTCGATCTACTTCGAGCTCGCGCTGCCTCTCACCGGACATTACCCGACAAACGGTATCGACCTGAACAGCGTCGTCCTGACGCTCACCCCCGCGGGTGGATCCGCATCGGCCGTGTACGGTCCCAACCAGGTTTCCGCGCCGGGCTGGACGGGAACTGCGTTGCCCTTCTACACGGACGGCAGCAACTGGATCTTCGGCTTCGAGATCGTGCCCGAGAGCCCGCTGCTGGCCGCAACGACCTATACGGCGACCGTCGATGCGACGACCAAGCAGGGCGAACCCGTCGATCCCGCGACTGCGACTTGGACCTTCACGACGCGTCGCGATCTGAGCGGCGCGGTGCGCACTCTCGACATCGACCTCGCGTCGCCGACGGTCCACTGGCCGGGCCGGTGGTTCGGCGGAACGGCGAAAGTCACTTTCGACACGAGCCGTCTCTATGAACTGCAAGCGGTCTACGCGCTGATGGACGAAGTACGGGTCACGGCGCCCGAGTTCTTCATTCATCACCGCGACACGCCGTGGACGGGTGATTCGTTCCGCAATACGTACTGGGACGGCAACCCCAACATCTATCGCGAACTCGAGACGAGGCGCATCACGTCGTTCACCAACACGGCGACGTCGACGATCCTCGCGCTGACGGACTTCGTCGAGCACGGCCTCTACGGCATCCCCAGTGGCCGGCCGCTCTCCCTCGACTACCAGGTCGGTGAACGCGTTCTCGTCTGCGATGCCGACCAGTCCGAGGTCCGAACGATCCTCGCCATCGACGACGTCTCGAGGCGCATCGAGATCGAGCGGCTCGAGGCGCCGATCGATGCATGGAACCCCGGCGATCCGGCTGCCGGCCCTGCGGACTCGCCGTCCGTTCCCGACCACTTCACGGTCCCGCTCGCGGCGCTGCGCAAGTACGAGAGGCCCGGCACGCCGCGCTACTACTGGACTCGCGTCGAGGACGAACTCGATCAACATGTCGCGTCGGGACGCAAACCCCTCGTGCGCATCAATGACGTGCCGGTCGACCTCTGCGCCACGGGCCTGCCGGCGAACCCGGGCGGCGGGGAATGCCAGAACGTCCCGAAGGACTGGGTGGCGTGGGATCGCTTCGTCTACGATGTGGTCGTACACCTCATCGACCGCTACGGTCCGGGTGTGGCCACCTGGTATTTCGCGATCGGCAACGAGAACACGCTCTCGCCGTTCTGGAAGACGCGCTTCAACGATTTCTTCGATTACTACGACGTGACGTCGAACGCCATGCTGCGGGCCTTCGAGGACCGCGGACTCGACTCTCACGTGGTGATGGTCGGCGGCGTCGAGGACGCCCCCGCCGGCAACAGGCACCTCGAGGAGGTCGCCTACCACTGCGCCCCCGACGTGGACAATCCGACGGCCGGTTACGACGAGACGAATCTCGTCTGCACGGATTCCCGCTTCGACGGCCTGCGCTCGTCGCGCGTCGAGGCGCTCTGCGCCGCGCACGGCAACAAGGGCTGCCCCTTCGACTACTACTCGATCCACCCCTATCGCCACGCGCGCGAGGCTCACGAACTCGTGAAATGGGGTTGGGACCGCGTCCACGCGCTGCCGACGACGTTCTACGACGAGTTCCAGGTCAACTGCCACGAGACCGGGCCGGATTGGATGCCGCAAAAGGATCCCGCCGCGCTCAATGTCTTTGCCGCGAGCGGGTATTTCTCGACATGGGGAGCCGACTTCTTCCAGCGTCTCCTTGCCGACGCCATGCTCGACCCGCGACGCGCGCGGGGCGAGACGACGCTCACGACGTGGGGCTTCAACTGGAACTTCGCCGATGGTACGCAATCTGTGGCGAGCGTCATGCGCGTCGACGCGGACGGCGACGGCACACAGGACGATGTCGCGGCCGCCGGCAACTACTTCTTCCGCTTCGTCGAACTCGCGGCGCGCATGTCGCACCACGTCGCGGCACTCGACGCGGTGGAGGACGCAGGGCTACGAATCGGCGGCTGGCGCTCGGTCGAGGCGCATGGCGATCGCATCCTGCTCTACTCGCACGATCGTCTCGATCCCGACCATCGCGAGGACGGCGGGCATCAAGTCGTCCTCAATCTCAGCAACCTGAGATTTCCCGAGGTCGACGTCACGGAGTACCGCCTCGATCGCGATCACGGAACGCGCGCCGCGTACGACGCGCTGCCGAAGCGCGGCGCGCAGGGCGTCTACACGCCAGCGGAGCTGGCGGCGCTCCTGGAAGCGGATCGGCTCGTTCCCCTGGGGCCACCCGTCCGCCACGTGTTAACCGCCGGCGCGCTCACGCTGGAGACGTTCGTGCAGGGACAAGGCATCACGTGGCTCGCGATCGATGAAGTGGATCCCGATGGGGACGGCGTCTATCCCGCGGACGACAACTGCCCGGCGATCGGGAATCCCGGCCAAGACGACGGTGACGCTGACGGCGCGGGAGATGTCTGCGACTGCGCCCCCGCGGACGCGACGGCGTACGCCGTGCCACCGGCGATCGCATCGCTGGGCGTCAGCGGCGGCGCGGTCGCGGAGATTTCCTGGGAGGATCTCGCCGCGGCGAGCGGCAGCGGAACGCGCTATGACCTGGCCGCGGGCGAAGTCTCGATGTGGCGAGCGGGCACCGCGCCCGGCGGCGCATCGTGCCTCGGCACGGGGCTCTCGGAACCCGCGTACTCGGACGTGCGGTTGCCGCCTCCTGGTGACGGGTCCTGGTACCTGGCGCGCGGCGTCAACGCCTGCGGCGCGGGACCCTATGGGAACGCCGAGCTGGACGCGGACTCTCCGTGCCCCTGACGCGTCTCACTCGGCGTCGCTGATGGCAGCGAATTCCTCGATCACGGAACCATCGAGATCCGCGGGCGCGTCGATGCCGATCAGGCGAGCGAGAGTCGGCGCGACATCCACCATCGAGACGAAGCGGTCGACGGACGCGGGCGCGCGGCCGGGCACCCGCACGACCAGTGGGACGTGCGTGTCGTAATCGTAGGGCGAGCCGTGGTTGGTGCGCGTTTCGTCGTCACCGTCGACGCAATACTCTCTCCAGATCGCGATGACGTCTCCCGAGCGCTCGGCGACATAGGAGCGCTTCCAACGCGCGATGAGCGGATCCTGGTCAGCTTCGGGGCGCTCGAACGCAGCTGGCAAGAGCGCGCTCGCGATACAGGACTCGGCCTCGAGCGCGGCCACAGCGGCCATGGTCGCTCGCTCGAGCGAGATGCCGTTGACCTCGAGCAGCGTGCGATCGAGCCAGAGGTTCTGCTTGATGAACGCCTGGACGTATCCGCCCGACCCGCCGAGCGCGCGATCGACGGCGGCGGAGACGCGGAGCTCGATCTCCTCGGAGCTCACGCGCGCGGCGTCGGTGCGGCCGAGCGTGGTGCGGGCCAGCTCCGGCAGCGGGGCGACGCCGTGATCGCTCGTGAGCACGATCACCGTCCGGTCGAGCCCGACGCGCTCATCAAGGAAATCGAAGAACGCGCCCAATTCGGCATCGAGGCGCAGCAGATTGTCGCGCTGTTCGAGGCTGTCGGGGCCGAAGAGGTGGCCGATGGCGTCCGTCGCCGAGAGCGAGATCGCGAGTAGGTCTGGCACGTCGTCCGTACCGAGCCCGAGCGCCAGAACGCCGTCGCGGGCGAGCGCGAGTTCCCATGCGTCCATGCCCGGCAGCGACTTGATCTTGGCGAGCGGCTCTTCTTCGCGCTGCGGCACGGCGTGGGGAAAGACGCGATCGCCGAAGAAGCTCTCGTTCTCGCCGAGGACGTCATCGGGAGTGCCCTCGTAGCCGGCCGCGTTGCCACGCGTGAGTGACCACGTCGAGGTTGCCAGCTCGCGATCGAGGCCTCGCGCGTTGAACGCCGTGACGAAGTCCGGCAGCGACGTGCGATAGAAGGTGCTCGTCGTCGCGCCCGGCAGCGACTTCTCGTACCAATAGACGTGCTCCGCGCCGCGGCCGACCATCAGCACCGCCGCGCGATCCTTGCGCGACACCGAGAGCACGCGCGCCTCGGGCTCCTCCCCGCGCAGCCACTCAGCGAGCGTCGAGGCTCGCAGCCAACGCGGTGATGCGCCCGGACCTTCCAGGCCGAGGTTGCGCTGGTCGCGATCTTCGATCGCCTCGATGCGCTCTTTGCTCGCGCGGTCGTACCACTTGTTGCCGATGATTCCGTGCGAGCGCGGGTGTTTGCCGCTGAATATCAGCGCGTGCCCCGCGGCGGTCACGGTGAAGGCGTTGTCGTGGTGCGCGTCGCGATAGAGGATCCCCTCGTCGAGGACGCGAGCCAGGCCACCCTGCCATTCACGCCGAAAGCGATCGACGAAGTCCGCTCGCATCTGATCGACGACGAGGACGACCAGCAGGCGAGGACGACCGCCTGCGCCGGGAGCAGCGGCGCCCGGCCGGGCTGGTTCCGTCCGGCACGCGGTTCCCACGGCGAGGCCCACGACGATGGGGAGGGCGAGACCTCGCCAGAGAAACCGAAGAGCCCCGTGCGGCAAGCGTGTCGCAGTCATCGATCGTCCACCCTCCTTGTCTGAGGCCGATCGCAGCGTGCGCCCTCGTTGTGACGAGCGCGTCGCGCCATCGTGACATTCCTGTCATCCCTGCTCTCTATCGTCGCGGCCGATCGTGCGCTGCCATGGCGCGCCTCGGACGGTCCGCGGGGACCAGGAGAAACACATGTCGACGAGTTCGATGAGCCTCCGCCGGACGCTCGGGGCTTGCCTGGTGGCGGCATTCTTGCTGATTCCGATCGCGCCCGCCCGGGCGCAAGCCACGACGGGTACGATCGTGGGCGCGGTCGTGGACAAAAGCGAAGCAGCCCTGCCCGGCGCGGCCGTGCGCCTCGTAGGGCGCGAGAAAGTCTTCGTGGCCGACGAGCGCGGCGCTTTCCGAATCACGGATGTGCCGGTCGGCAAGCAGCAACTCGAAGTGCGCTATGTCGGCTTCGAGACGACGACCGTCTCGATCGACGTTGCGGCCGAGGGCGTGACCGAGGCCACCGTCGTCCTCGTGCCGGGGCAATTCGTCTCCGAGATCCTCACGGTCCGTGCCGCGCCTCTGCTGGAAGGCCAAGCGAAGGCGTTCACCCAGCAGAAGAACGCGCCGAACATCATCAACGTGGTCGCGAAAGAAGAAATCGCGGCATTCCCGGATCAGAACAGCGCCGAGGCGACCCAGCGAATTCCAGGTATCTCGATCGAGCGTGACCAGGGCGAGGGCCGTTACGTGCTGATCCGCGGCACCGAGGCGCGCTTGAACTCGATGCAGGTCGACGGCGAGCGCCTGCCCTCTCCGGAAGGTGATGTTCGTCAGGTGGCTCTCGACGTCATCCCGTCGGACCTGTTGCAGTCGATCGAGGTCGCGAAGGTGCTGACGCCCGACATGGACGGCGACGCGATTGGCGGCTCGGTCAACCTCGTGATGAAGGACCCGCCGCGGACGCCCGAACTCCGCCTACAGGCCGCCTACGGCTATGGCGAACTCGAGTCGCTCAACACGGAATCGATCCAGCTTTCGTACGGTTCCTTGAGCAAGAGCGGCCGTTGGGGATACCAGGTCAGCGGCAGCTACACCGACAACGACCGCGCCTCGGACAATTTCGAGGTCGAATACGACGACGGCGATCTCGATACGCTCGAGAATCGCGACTACCTCGTGCGCCGCACTCGCTTCGGCTTCCAGGGCGGGCTCGATTTCTACGCGAACTCTCGCTCGCGGTACTACGTGAAGGGCACATACAACGAGTTCAACGACCAGGAGTACCGCCGGCTCAAGGCCCTCAAAGTCGGCGACGGGGAGATCGAGCGCGAACTCAAGGATCGCTTCGAGAGCCAGGTCATCTACGCTCTGAGCGTCGGCGCCGATCACAACCTCGACGGCGGCGGACGCCTCGACTGGCGCGTCACGTTCGACCACGCCGAAGAAGACGAACCGGACGCCCTCTACTCCGTCTTCATCCAAGAGGATGTCGACTTCGACCCGAATGTCTCCGCGTCTTCGATCGACCCCGACAACATCCAGGCGAATCCGCTCAACGAGAACTTCTCGAGTTTCGTTCTCGACGGCCTCGAGCTGAACGACAACCTGACCGAGGAGAACAACATCATCGCCCGCGCCAACTACGAGCGGCCCTTCACGGCCTCGTCGTTCGCGGGTCTGTGGAAGGCCGGCCTCAAGTACCGCGACAAGAGCAAAGAGCGCGACAACCAGGTCTTCGAGTTCTCCCCCGACGACGACATTTTCCTCACCGATGTCGACGACACGGGTTACGGCACCGGGACGACGATCATCGACGGCCGCTACACGACGGGCCCGATGCCGACGCCGCGCATCATGCGCGCGCTCCTCAACGACCCGAGCTTCGATCGCGAACAGAACTTCGAAGAGGACACCGCGGACTACGACGCCGACGAGACGACCTACTCCGCGTACGGCATGGCCGAGCTCTACCTCAGCGATCGCCTGATGGTGCTCCCCGGCGTCCGCTACGAGTACACCGACACCGAGTACGAAGCCAAAGAAGCGCTCTACGACAGCGACGGGGACTTCGTCTCACTCACGCCGGTCACGGGCTCCAAGTCCTACGGCGTCGTCATGCCGCACCTGCACCTGCGCTACGGCCTCGACGACAAGTCCAACCTGCGTGCGGCGATCACGCGTACCTTCGCCCGCCCCGACTTCGCACAGATCGCTCCCTTCCGGCTGATC
>CAZPJJ010000064.1:0-13925 GCA_964586535.1 uncultured Acidobacteriota bacterium
CAGGTCGAAGCGCACGTTGTGACCGAGCAGGATGCGTCCCTCGAAGAGGGCGAGGATGCGCGGCGCGATGTCGGCGAAGCGGGGCTGGCCCTCGAGCATCGCGTCGGTAATGCCGTGGACCGCGGTCGCCCGCGGGTCGCCGGGGCGCTCGGGATCGACGAGCGAGGAGAAGCGCAGGACCTCGTGCGCACCGGAGGCGGCGAGCACCGCGATTTCGACGATGCGGTCGCCCGCGCGCGGAGCGAGCCCCGTGGTCTCGACGTCGAGGACGGCGAGCGGGGCGCGCTCGAGCGGCTGATCCAGGAGCGAGTCGGCGGCGATCACGACTCCCAGGGAAGCCCGGGCTTGCCGAAGTGACCGTAGTTCGTCGTGCGGCGGTAGAGGGGGCGCAGCAGGTCGAGGCGTTCGATGATCGCGCCCGGCCGGAAGTCGAAACGCTCGCGCACGAACGCGGCGGCTTTGTCGGGATCGCCGGTGCCGAAGGTGTCGACGCGCACCGACATCGGCTCGGCGCGGCCGATCGCGTACGCGACCTGCACCTCGGCGCGGCGCGCGAGCCCCTCGCGCACGATTTGGCGCGCGACGAAGCGGCCGTAGTAGGCGCCGCTGCGATCGACCTTGGAGGGATCCTTGCCCGAGAACGCACCGCCGCCATGGCGCGCCATGCCGCCGTAGGTGTCGACGATGATCTTGCGGCCCGTGAGGCCGCAGTCGACCTCGGGTCCGCCTTTCGCGAACGAGCCCGTGGGATTGACGAGCACGGGCACGCCCTCGCGGTACCAGTTGCCGAGCACGCGCGGCACCAAGTCCCGTTCGACGTAGCGGCGGATCTCTTCTTGGCTCACGCGCTCGTCGTGCTGCGTCGACACGAGAATCGCCGTCACGCGCTTGGGTTCGCCGCCCTGGTATTCGATCGAGACCTGTGTCTTGCCGTCGGGGCGTAGCCAGGCGACGTGCTCGGCGTGGCGGTCGGCGGCGAGCTGCCGCGCGAGGTTGTGGGCGAGCAGGATCGGCAGCGGCATGAGCTCGGGCGTCTCGTCCGACGCATAGCCGAACATGATCCCCTGGTCGCCCGCGCCCTGCTGGCCGATTTCCTCGGCGGTCTTCGTCGCGGAGTTGCGGTCGACGCCCTGGTAGATCTCGGGGCATTGCTCGGTGAGCAGGTTCTGGATCGTGACGCGATCGGCCGTGAACTGGTCGTGCGGGTCGACATAGCCGATTTCGCGGATCGCAGCGCGGACGAGCTTTTCGTAGTCGACCGTTGCGTTGGAGGTGATCTCGCCGGCGAGGATCACCATGCCGCTCTTGCAGAGAGTCTCGCAGGCGACGCGCGCGTTGGGGTCGTGTTCGAAATGGGCATCCAAGACCGAGTCCGAGATGAAATCGGCGACCTTGTCGGGATGACCTTCGGTCACGGACTCGGACGTGAAAATGCTCGTCGACTCGTGATGCGACTGGTGCGACATCGGCTCCGTACTCCTCCTCGAGCGTGCGAAAAGACAAAGCGTCTCGACGAAAAAACCCGCCGCCCTGCGAGGGACGCGCGGGTCACCATCGACCGCCGGCTTGCCGGTGCTACGGACACTTGGTTGACCGGCAAGCCGCGTCGGCGGCGCTGGTCCGCATCCCTCGACTAGGGCGAGGAGGCACCTTGGTTGTCCGTACCCAGGTTGCCGGACCCTCGGTGGGGTCGCTCCCGATGCAGAGGCCGGGAGGATACACCGCAGCGCCCCGGCAAGCGAGTCTCAGGGCTTTTCGGGCGCGAGCAGCCCCGCGGCCTTGAATCCTTCCAGGACGCGCTCGGTGACATCCGTCTCGAACGCCTTCTCGAAGCGCACGTCCAGCACGTAGGCCTTGGCGCGCAGGCGAATCGCGAGGTACTCCGCCTCGATCACCTGGGCGACGCTCACGTTCCACGGCATCTGCAGGTGGATGAAACGGCTGGTCGTCAGCGCCTCGGTGACGATGCGCTTCGCCTCGGCGAAGTCCTGATCCGGACGGATGTAGTAGTCCATCTGGATCATCATCTCGACGGCGCCCGCGTTGCCCGAAGCGACGACGTCGGTGAGGAATTTGTTGTTGGGGATCGTCACGACGGTGTCGTCGAGGGTCACCATGCGCACGCTGCGCAAGCCGATATTGCGGATCTCGCCGTAGTAGCCGCCGAAGGTCACGCGATCGCCGACCTGAAAGGGTTTGTCGACGAGGATGATCAGCCCGGCGACGACCGACGAGACGAGATCCTTGAGGGCGAAGCCGACGCTGACGGCGAGCGTGCCCGACACGGCGAGCAGCACCTCGCGGGTGAGCACGAGCACCGAGGCCGAAGCCGCGGCGAATCCCACGAGGTAAATCCCGAATCGCGTGAAGGACCCCGCCTGCTGGATGACGAGGCGTCGGTCGGCAAAGCGCTGGCCGAGACCCTCGAGGAAGCGGGAGACGAGACGCGCCACCACGGCGGTGATCACGAGGATCAGCAGCGCGTAGGGAATGCCGCCCGGATCGAAGAAGCGCAGGACGTCCGCGTTCGGTTCCATGGTCCGTCCTCAATCGGAAAGGAGATTGCGCCGCCGCAGCAGGCGCATCGCCACGGGTTGCCAGAGCGCCGTCATGCGGTAGCGACCGCGCTCCTCTTCGATCGCACCGAGCGCGAGCAGCCGGTCGAGATGGATGCGCGTCACCGCGAGCGGAAAACGCGTCGCCCGCTGGGCTTCCTCGAGAGTGAGATTCTCGTGGACGACGATCGATGCGAGCACGAAGAGCGCCGTCTCGCCGACGTTCTGAAGGTCCTCGGCGGCCGGCGCGCGGAAGAACCGGACGCGCACCCGGCCCCCGCGGTCGGGCACCAGGGAGCGCATCCAGTAGAGCAGCGCGGCGCCGGGATTGCCGTCGGTGAAGTCCCAGACGAGGCGCATGTAGCTTTCTTCGGTCTGCAGCAGCGTCGAAGGCGTGCTCAGGCCCTCGATATTGGTCACGACGAGGTCTTCGTAGGTGACGGTGGTGCCGCTCGCTTCGAGGCGCTTCCGCAGCAGCGCGGCGATGTTGTCTTCTTTCCAGGGGTGGAGTTCGACGACGTCCGAAAAGACGGCGTGTTCGCGGTGCACGGCGCGCAGGTGAACCCAGGCAAAGTGATTGAACGAGGCGACCCAGAACACCCGCGAGGCGGTCTGGTCGACGAGATCGGCGAACGCGGAGAAGGGCAGGTGGCCGCCCAGCGTGCTGAGAAAGAAATTTTGCGCGCCGTCGAGAACGACGACGCGCTCCGGCCCGCCGCGAAGTGCGCTGCGCAGCGCGCCCACGTCGGAGATCGAGGAGCGAGAATCCGGTAGCAGGCCCGCGGCGAGGGATTCCGCGAGCGCGCCGGGCGTGAGGAGACGCTCGCGCACTTCGAGGCGCGTGACCGGCAGCTCGCCCGTGTCGAAGCGCGAGAGCCAGGTCGTCTTGCCCACCCGCCGTTCGCCGAAGACGGCGAGGCTGCGCGCTCTTCCGCGCGAGAACTCGGCGAGGGCGTATCGCGCGACGTCCAGTCCCGGGAAGCAATCGATCGTGAGCTCCGCCGGCGCAGGGGCGAGCGGCGAAAACGCCGTGGCGAGGGCCGCCGGAAGCTCGGTGGCCTCCGTGTCGGCATACCCCGTTTGCTGGGCGCGCTTCTCCACGCGTTGTCGAAACACGAACGCCAGCGCCTTGCGCGTCTGGTCGAAGCGAAGCGCGAAGTCGCGCGCGACGATCGTCGCCGCGCGCGAGGCGAGCACGAGGCTCGCGGGAACGGCGATGACGATGCCGTACCAGCGGGTGCCCGACGTTCGCACGAGATCCGCGAGCCGTCCCTCGGGCCGCGAGGCGAGGTAGGTCTCCGAGAGGATCGCGCGCCAGCGCGAAAGGATGACGAGGCCGGCGACGACGAAGAGCAACCAGCCGAGGCGCGCGGCGAGCGAGTAAAGAAACCCGCGGCCAACGAAGGCATAGGTGAACCAGAGCCAGACCGCGAGGCCGGTCGCGACGCGCGCGAGCGAGCGCACGCTGCGCAGCAGCAGGTCGCGACGGCTCGCGTCGAGGCGCAGCGAGTAGCGCCGCGCGGCGCCCGTCAGCAAGGCGCAGAGGCCGTCGATCGCGAGCCGGTAGAAGCCGTAGAACACCGCCAGCCGGTAAGGGATGTCGAACTCGGGCCAGAGGGCGACGTCGCCGGCGATGCGGCGGACCAGCCAGAGCGCGATCAGGAAGGTCGCCCATGGCAACACGACGGCAACAGTGGCGGCGATGCCATCGACGCGGCGCCGCCACGCGAAGCTCTCGATGCGGCGGTGCGCGGCGCGGCGCGCGTCTTCGAGCGCGATGCGGCCTCGAGCGCGCACGAGCACGAGGGCGCCGGCGACGGCGACGATCTGCAGGAGCGCCCAGACCAGATTGCCCGCGCGAAAAACGTCCGAGAGCGTCACGTGCATCGTGCGCCAGGCGTACCGGCGAACGACCCAGAGCGTCCGCAGCGAGAGATTGGTTTGCAGGAGCTCGCGGCCGAGCTGCGCCGCGCCCTCGCGCGTGAAGCCGACGAGCCGCTCGCGTTTGGTCTTCGAGAGCCGCGTGATCGCGCTCGTGCGCACGTCGTCGAAGCCCTGGTTCACGCTGGCGCGCTTGAAGACCGCGTCTCTCAGCACGTCGCGTTCGGTGGCGAGCAGCGTCTCACGGCGCTCGCGCAGCGGGGCGAGCGTTGCGAGGTCCGCCGCCGCGACAAGGTCCGCGGGCGGCGCGGGGATCGTCGTCGGCGCATGGCGGGCATCGAGCGCCTCGCGGAGCGCGGGGCGCGTGCGGGAGAGTTCGGCGACGACCGCGTCGTAGAGCGCGTCGACATCCGCCGCGCTCGCCGCGGCGTCGAGCTGTGCGCGCAGTTCGGCCAGGCGCTCGGCACCCGCGGTGGCGGTCTCGAGTTCCGCGGCGCGCCTGGCTACGAGCGCGCTCGCCGCGGCGTCGAGCTGCGCCGCGTACACCGCCGCGGGATCGAGGACGGCGGCCGCGGGATCCTCGGCGAGCGCGGAAAAGAGCAAGAGTGCCGAGCCGAGTGCGAGGCACACCGCAAGCGCGCCGCCACGCATCGCGCGGCGCGCAGCCGGGCGTGTCAAGGCGTGCCGTCCTCGTCGCGCGGGGTGCGGCGCGCGGCGTCGATGGCGGCGAGCCTTTCGTTGACGATCTGCATCGCGGCGAACTCCTCGAGGGCGTAGCGCGCGCGGCGCCGCCAATTCGGGCGTTCGAAACCTGTGCCGGGGATGTTCTGCGGGGCCGTCTCGCCCCAGAGATCCTCGAGATTGACCATCAGCACGCGCGCCTCGCTCGCGGCGAGTTCGAGGTGCACGGCATGGGCGATCGCGTCGGCGGGGACCGGCGCCGTCGATGCGTCGAGCAGGCCCCGCGCGGCGAGATAGCGCGGGAGCGTCTCGCGCAGGCGCGCGCGACCCTTGCGCTGAGCGGCGACTTGCTCGGGCGGCAAGCAGCCGATCTCGGCGAAGGTATCGAGGTCGCTCTCGGCCCAGAAGCCCGCGAAGGTCGGGGTGTCGTGTGTGTTGAGGCTCGTCACGGCATCGGCGGGAGGCGGCTCGAGGCCGTGGCGCTCGTCCTCGCGAAACGCGAACTGGGCGACGTGCGTGCGCAGCATCCCGTGCTCGCTCATCGCGCGGCGCACTTCGTCGGGGACCGTGCCGAGATCCTCGCCCAGGAGAATCGCCTGCTCGCGGTGCGACTCGAGACAGAAGATCGCGTGCAGCTCGCGCTCGGGATAGCGCACGTAGACGCCCTCCTTGGGGCTCGTCCCGCGCGGAATCCAGTAGAGCCGGTGCAGCGCCATGACGTGATCGACGCGCAGCACGCCCGCGTGCCGCAGGTGGTGGCGCAGGCAGGCGATGAGGTAGCGGTAGCCTTCCTGGCGCTGCGCTTCGGGGATCAGCGGCGGGAAGTCCCAATCTTGACCGCCCGCGAAGAGCGCGTCGGGGGGCGCACCGAGCGCGGCGCCCTCGGCGAAGAGCGCACGGTGCGCCCACACGTCGAAACTGTCGGGGTGCACGCCGACCGGGAAGTCGATGTAGAGCCCGAGGCCGTGCTCGGCGGCCTTGCGGCCGACGTGCGCGAGTTGTTCGTCGATCGCCCACTGCGCGTAAAGCTGATAGCGGTAGACGCGCTCGTCGAAATCGCTCGCGTGGACCTCGCCGTCGCGAAGGCGGGCTTCCCAGCCGCGCCAGCCCTTCTTCTGACGTTCGGTCACGGCGCGAAAGCGCGCGTAGCGGTCGAGCGCACCGTGATGCGCCAGGTAATCCTCGAAGGCGCGGCGCCGCGGCGAATCCGTGGCGAAGAGCTGATCAGCGAGCAGTTCGAGCACGCGCCGTCGATGGGCCATCCCGCGCCGGTACTCGACGCGCTCCGAGTTGCGCAACGAGGCGCGCTCGGCCTGCGCCTCGGGCGACGCCGCGAGCGCACGGGCGCGATCGCAGGCCGCGAACTCGGGGAGTGCCGTTTCGTCGAGGAAGAGCTCGTTCCAGAAGAGGCGGCTCGCGGGGGCATAAGGGCTGGGCACGAAGGGGTCGTCGTCGAGGAAGGTCGCGAGCAAGGGTGTCGTGCCGACGAGCGAGCCGCCTTTGCCTTCGACCCACTCGATGAGCCGCACGAGCGCCGTCGTGTCGCCCCAGCCCGGGCCGTCCTGGCTGTGCAGGCTGTAGAGCGGCAGGAACGTGCCCCAGAAGCGCCCCTCCGGGAGCAGCGCCCGCTTCGGCGCGACGATGACGAGCGCCTCGTGCCGCTCGCTGCCGTGCTCGAGCGCGAGCCGGTGGTAGCCCACCGGCAGGTCCGCGGGAAGGCCGATGGCGAGCGCCACGCGCGGGCGCGTCGCATGCGGATCGAGGGGGGTCGCGGCGCACGTCTCGAGCGCGACGTCCATCGAGCGCTCGCCGCCGGCCTCGAGGCGAATCGTGACGCGGACGCGATCACTCGCGCGCGCGCGATCGACGCCGTACTCGATCGACGCCGGCTCGCCGTGCCACGCCACCGCGACGGGCGCCAGTTTGCGATTCGCGAGCTGGGCGCGCTTCCAGGCGAGCGCGACCGGCGCGTCGTCGACACGCTCGATCGGCACACCGAGGCCGCGCAGGACGGAAATGAGCGCATCGTCGGAGGCGACGTGCTTTTTGCCGTCGAATCCGTCGTAGGCAATCTCGACGCGATGGAGCCGCGCGAGTTCGTGGAGAGCGGTCGGGGCCGGGGCCGAACTCACTGGACATCCTCGCGCGCGGCAATGCGCACGGGAATTCTAGCCCGGATCTGAGGCGGAGCCGTCTGGAACAAAGGGGTGCGTCTTTCCGCCGCCCTCCGCGTCTCTATGAGTGAAGCGAGCCGGACGATCGCGGGATGTCCCCGATCGGAAACCGTCCGGCAAGCCCTTCACGCGACGCGCACCCAGAACAGGCGCGCTCGATCGTTACGAGGAGCATCACGTCATGAAGGCCCAACCGTCACGCCGAGTCCTGCAGATCGAACTCCTGGCACTCGACCTCGATTCCTGTGGCCGCTGCACGGCCACCGGCCGCAACCTGCACGCAGCCATCGACGACGTCGCTTCGCAGCTTCGCGAGTCCGGTACGGACGTACGCGTGTTCCGCCGAGTGATCGACACGGCGCGCGCCGCACGCGAACACCGGCTGTCTTCATCCCCGACGATTCGGATCGACGGACGGGACATCGCCCTGGAGTCGCGCGAGAGCTCCTGCGGCGATTGTTCCGCCCTTTGCGGATGCGACGGCGGCATCGATTGCCGGGTGTGGATCTGGCAGGGCGAAGAGTATCTAGAGGCGCCGAAGGCGATGATCGTCGACGCGCTGCTGAAAGCGCACGACATGCCTCCCGCCGCCTCCGGCCGCGAGGAGCAGGTACCCTTCGCGCTGCCCGCGAATCTCGAGCGGTACTTCGCGGCTCGAGAAAAGCACGTCGCCGGCGCCAAGACTGTCGATCCAAAGCGCGCGGACGCCCAGTGCTGCGATCTGACGGCATGCTGCGCCGAGTCCCAGAAGGCGGCCTGCTGTGGCGAGCCTGCGTCGGAAGCCGCGACGCGCTGCGGCTGCTGACCGGGGCGTACGATTCACCGGAGCGGGAGCAGGGACGCCAGAGTCGGGCGCATCGGGCTCGACCGGCAAGCGTCCCCTGCTCTCGCCGAGGGCAATGCGGTATCGTGCAGGGCGGACGCTATCGCGCTGCCGGCGGGAGGGGCACGGTGAACGAGAGAGTCCTTGCGGAAGCCTTCTTGACGCGTCTGCGCGCGTTCATCCGGCGGCGTGCCGCGAGCGCCGAGGATGCCGACGACATCCTGCAGGAGACGCTGCTTCGCTATATCGAGCACGGTACCGACGTCGATGACGAGCGAAGCGTGGCCTGGATCTTCACCGTGGCGCGCCGCCTCATCGCCGACCGCTACCGGCGGCCGGCGCCTGCGGGCGTCGACGTCGCGGACTTCGAGGATGTGGCCGAGGCGAAAGACCAGGCGACCGCGATGGAGGAACTTGCCGTCTGCGTGACTCCTCTGCTGGAGCAACTCGAGGCGAACGACCGCGCGCTCATCGAACGCGTGGACCTTCGCGGAGAGTCGCAGCAGGTCATCGCTCACGAGGAAGGCGTTCCGTACTCGACCATCAAGGCGCGGGTACAGCGTGCGCGCGCGCGATTCCGGGACCGGCTGGCCCTCTGTTGTGCCTTGGTCAAGGACCAGCGGGGCGTTCCGATCGACTACGAACCCGGCCCCGACTCGCCCTGCGGCCCGTGCGAGAGCGAGAGCGCGTGAACCCGTCGGCGCCGTGCCGGGCGGTCGTGACTCGAGACGGTCACGGTCCGCAGCGGCTCGTCGTGGTCGTGCGCTCCGTACCGTCGGATGCCGCTCCCGCGTCCCCTTCGAACGCGACGTTGCTCATCGTCACGAGGAAATAGCGCGAGCCCGCCGCGGGTGTCGTGTCGATCGATAGCTCGGTGCCGGCGTCGGCCGTCGGCGCGTTGCAGGCTGTGGGCGCCCAGTCGCCGAATCCGCCGCCGAGCGCACCCTCGTAGAGGTTGAACGACACTTGGTCGCCGAACTCCGGGTCCTCGAAGAAGACGCGCAGGTCGCCGCCCGCGACCTTCTCGATGCGCAGCGGGAGCGTCCCGGCGGGCGCGACCTCGCGCGGCGAGATGGTCGTCACCGAACCGCGGCCCTGCGTCTGCTGCGCGAAGGTCTGCCGCCACGGATCGCGCATGCTCATCATGAAGTTCCAGTCGGCCGTGCTCGGCTCCTGGCCGGGGCGCACGACGAGGATCAGCGGCGCGAAGAAGTCCTGTTTCGCCGCCGGGTAGGCGGGATCGCGGAAGCCCATCGCGTCGGTGACCATCTGCTGCGTCACCGTGTGCGGCGTGCCCGTGACGGTCACGTCGGGCAGCGGCCAATACGAGCGACGCTGTGGCGGGTCGGTATCGGCGAGATAGAACCAGTTCGCGACCTCGCCCGGACCCTTGAGGCCCATCAGGTAGAGCTCGTAATCGGTGTACGAGTAATAGGTGTAGTCATCGAAGCTGGTCCACGTGCCGTCGCCGTTGTTCTGCCAGAAGCCGCCGCCCATCACGGATGTGTCTTGCGGATAGACGATGTCGGCACCCGCCTCGGTGTGCACGTAGGCCGCGGGATGCGCGGACTCGGGATTGAGCACGTTCGACGGACCGGTGCCTTCGTCGATGAGGATGTCCTGCAGCCAGTGGTGGCCGAGCTCGTGGCTGAGCACCTGGAAGCGGAACGTCTGCGAGGCGTTGTTCCAGCCGTAATTCGTCTTGTTCATGTGCAGGAGGCCGGGGGCGAGGGGAGCGCCCGGATCGCAGCGTCCGATATTGGCCGCGCCGCAGTTGCCGCCCGTGTAGTAGGCGCCAGCGAAGAAGATGATGTCCGTGAAGAACGCCTGATACATCGGCAGGCCATCGATGCGCGTCTCGTCCCAGCCCGTCGCCGCGAGGATTTTCTCTTTCGCGGCGAAGGTGTTGAACTCGGGCAGCAGGAACGGCTCGACCACAGGTCCCGTCGCGGCGAAGGGTGCGGCGGCGCTGAGGTCGCGCTTGAGCGAGGGCGCGGCGGCGATCGTGCCGGATGTGCTCGCCGAGTCTTCCAGCACACCGTCGACGTAGACGTAGGGGCGGAATGTCATCGCGGCGGGCGCGAGGTCGGGATAGTCCGAGAGCGCGGCGAAGATTTCCCACGTCGCGCCGTCGATCGAAGGTGGGCCGAGGTAGAACCAGAAGCCCTCGGAGAAGAGATAGACGTACGCGGGCGTGCGGCCGCCGGGGTTCACACCGAGATAGAAGCGGTAGCGCGCCTCGCCGTTCTGTTCGACGTCGACGTAGTAATCGATCGAGCTCGCGCTCGACGCGGGGATCGGCCCGCGATAGGTGGAGCGCAGCCAGAGCATGTCGTCGCTCGCGTGCTGCTTGGTTTCGTAACCGACGAGATCGGCCGCTGCGAGCGAGACGTCCTCGGGATCCGTGAGCGACGCGCGCGTCACGAAGCCGGCGATCCAGGTGTCGGGATCGTCGTAGACGAATGCCGCGCCGCCGTCCGTGTTCACAAGTTCGGGATACGAGAACACGATCTCGCCGCTCGGGTAGAGCGCGGCCTGCACCTCGAGCCAGAATGTCGCGCCCGAGGAGCTCGCCGAGCGCTTCCACGTGATCAGCAGCTTCTCCGGCGTGTCGTTGACGTGGATCGTGCGGCCCATGAACGAGCCGCCGAGCGCGAAGTAGTAGGGCGAGAGACGCGGGACGCGATCGCGCCACAAGTCCTGGGCGATGTCCGAGGCCAGTTCGCCGTATTGCAAGTTGTTGGGCGTGAACGTCGCGCCCGACGCCGTGCGCAGGCCGAGGTCGGTATCCGCGTAGAGCGTCGCGTAATTCGTGCCGCCGAGTGGGAACGAGAAATTGGCGAGCGCGATCGGGACCGTCGTGGGGCTCGTCGCATCCTGCACTAAGGCCGAGCCGAGGTTCGCGTCGTAGAGCGAATCGACGACCGTGACATCGTAGCCGCCGCCGGCGCGCGGGACGTAGCGCACGCTCTTGCCCTCGAGATCGACGGGGTTGTCGCGCAAGAGCATCGCGTCGTCGGCTTCGAGGATCAGCACGCCGTCCCGGTTGCGCAGCGCGCCCGTCGCGGGAATCGGCGGGCCGTCTTCGAGCGCCGTCGCGCGCACGGCCGCGCGGGCGCGGGCGGCCTGTGCCAACAGGTACTCGTCGAAGGTGCGCGATGTCGCGCAAGGCGCGCTGCGCGGATCCTCGAGTAGCGCGGGCACCGCAAGGGCGTCGAGGCGCAGGCGGGGCGGCTGCAACCGCTCGGCCTGGGGGCGCAGCAGCGGGTCGGCCGCGAAGGAGGGGGCGGTCGCGGTGCCCAGCGCGGCGAGCGCGACGAGCGCCGCAAGGGAGAGCGAGCGGGCGAGCGAGGGGCCTCGGGACGATCTGCGGTGCGCAAACATGTTGGAACC
The DNA here is from genome assembly GCA_964586535.1 of uncultured Acidobacteriota bacterium. Taxonomy (GTDB): domain Bacteria; phylum Acidobacteriota; class Polarisedimenticolia; order J045; family J045; genus CAZPJJ01. The sequence goes on from CAZPJJ010000064.1 coordinate 11,508, forward strand.
TCCCCCGTGGGACCGGGACGCCGAAACAATACGGCGAGAGGAGCTTCCGGGCTCGGGTCCGTCCCCACGGGCGGGGGGAGGCGGGGGCGAGGGCGAGGCGTCTTCGCGATCGACTTGGTGTAGGCTGCGCGGCTCAAGGAGTTCCAACATGACGTCACCTCTGCCCGGTGTTGGCGTCGTCATTCCCGTGTTCAATCGCGCCGGCCTCGTGCGCTCGTGTCTCGAGAGCGTGCGAGCGCAGACGTACCTGCCCGCCGAGATCGTCGTCGTCGACGACGGCTCGACGGACGAGACACCGTCCGTCGTCGAGGCCTGGATCGCCGAGCACGCCGGCGCCGTGCGCGCTCGCTTGCTCCGGCAAGCCAACCGGGGTGCGTCCGCCGCGCGCAATGCCGGCCTCGCGGCCCTTGCGCCGGTGCCGCTCGTCGCCTTCCTCGACTCGGACGACTCGTGGCCCGCCGACTTCCTCGCGCGCGCCGCCGCGGCCCTCGCGCGCGATCCCCGCGCCGTCGCCGCGAGCGCGGATCGTTTGATGGAAGATATCGGCGAGGGGTCGCGACGGATCGACGATGCCGCCGCCCTCGCCGAGAAGCCCGTGAGCTGGATATTTCGTCACGGGGGCGGCGTCGGTTCTTGCACTGTTTTCCGCGCCGAGGCCGTGCGCCAAGCCGGGGGCTATCCCAAGCAGGTCGCCACGGGACACGACAGCGTCCTCTTCTGCCGCATCGCCGGTCTCGGGCGATGGCTCCACTGTCCAGGCGCGCCCGTCACCTTCCTGCGCAATCACGCGAAGGCCACCGGCCAGGACGACCACCTCTGCAAACGCTTTCCCGATCACGAGCGCACCTGGGCGCAGCTCTACGACGCCCTTGCCCAGGAACTCGGCCCTGCGCGTCTCGACGAGGCCCTGCGGCGCCGCACCCTCGCGCGGCTCTGGCATCGCGCCGGCCGCAGCATGGCGCGGCTCGGCCGCGTGAGCGACGCGCGCGACTGCTATCGGCGCGCGCTCGACCACCGCCCGTGGTCGCGACGCGCGTGGTGGGGTTTGCTGCGCATGAGCCTCCTGCGGACGATCTCCCCATGATCGCGCCCGAGATCAGCGTCGTCGTCGAGTGGGAGAACGTGCTCCTCGCCGGTGAAGCACGCAGCCTCGTGATGCTTCAGCGCCTCGGCACTCAGGCGCGCGCGCTCGGCAGGCCCCTCGAGGTCGTCGTCGTCTGCGATGCCGGATCGGCGGGCACGGCACCGCTCGCCGCCAGCATTTCTTCGATCCTGGGGCCCGGGGGCGCCGATGGCATCCCATGGAAGATCGTCGATGTCCCCGGCGCACACTACTACGACTTGAAGAACCACGGCGTGCGCGAGGCGCGGGGCGCCATCGTCGTTTTCCTCGACAGTGACGTCATTCCCGAGGACGGCTGGCTGGCGGCGCTCGCGCGCGCCTTCGACGACGCGCGCGTGCAGGTCGTCGCGGGCCACACCTACCTCGACGCGCGCGGCCTCTACGGCGGCGCGATGGCGCTCGGCTGGTTCTTTCCGCCGCGCAGCCAGACTGCCGCCCGCCACGACCGCGGCACGCACTTCTTCGCCAACAACGTCGCGTTCCGCGCCGACCTGCTGCGGACGCATCCCTTCCCCGCAGCGCCCGACGGCTCGACGCGCGGCGCATGCGCCGATCTCGCCGTGCAGTTGCGCCGCGAGGGCGTGCGCATCTGGGTCGATACCGCTGCCCAAGTCGGCCACCCGCCCCCCAATGGCGGACGCCACTTCTTCACCCGCGCCATCGCCGAGGGGCGCGATGTCGTCCTCGAATGGATCCGCGCCGGCAAAGCCCGCGCGACCCTTCCGCCGCGCATCCTCGAGCGCCACGTCAAGCGCGCGTTCCGCGCCTGGCGATCCATAGCGGTGCACCGGCGATCGGTCGGCCTGAGCGCCGCGCTGGTGATTCCCGCGTGCGCAATCATGGCGACGTACTACACGGTGGCGTGCGGCGGTGCGATGGCTACGTGGGTGGCGCCGTCGCGGATGGCGCGGGGGTTCAGGATCTGACGCGGTCTAACGGCGGTGCGGTGCCGATGAGGCGGATGGCTGCGAGAGCGGGGACGGTGAAGCGCGTCTCGTCGTCGCATTCGACCCCGTCCGCCCCCGCAGGCCTTGCCGACCTGCTCCTCGGACATGCAGCACTCGGCAGGGTCTGGTGGGGGCAGGGTGGGGTGAATGCGACAGCGCGGGTGGTCCTCGCGCAACCGCGGCTGCTCGCGGGCGAACGACGGCGCGTCGAAACACGCGCGTCCACGAAGCGCATCCGGTCGTCCGCCGATACGGATACACCGCCGTCGGGGCCCGAATACGACGCAACGTGTGAGGGGATTTTGGAGCCAGAGGCGAGGATTGAACTCGCGACCTGCTGATTACGAA
>CAZPJJ010000065.1:0-13853 GCA_964586535.1 uncultured Acidobacteriota bacterium
GAAGTCGACGCGTTCTACCGCGACTTCTACGGCTGCCGCGAAGCGACCGTGCTGCAACCGCTGCCCGGCGAGTCGACCGGGCACATCGACATGTTCGCGCGGCTGGTCGATGCGGTGACGTGGCTCGTCGGCGAGTATCAGCCCGGCCAGACCGGCTATCAGCAGCTCGAGAACAACGCCGCGCTGCTCGCGGCGACGATCGCGCACGATGGGCTGCCCTATCGCGTGATCCGCCTGCCGATGCCCACGAACCAAGCCTTCGCCGCCGAGGGTGCGAGTTCGTCGAGCACGGAGGGCGTCGCTGGCGTGCGGGGCGCCGAGGTTCCGCCTCTCCTGCCCGCGTATGACGAGATGCAGCGCCGTGCGCCGCTCGGCACCGACGCGGGCGAGGTGTGGCGAACGCACGCCAACTCGGTGATCGCGAACGACATCGTCATCGTGCCGACGTACGGCCGCGGGACGGACGCCCAGGCGCTGCAGATCTATCGCGACGCGATGCCGGGCTACACGGTGATCGGCATCGACTCCGAGGCGCTGATCCAACTCGGCGGCGCGCTGCACTGCATCGTCATGCAGGTCCCCGACGACGCACCCTTCGCGGGCGTGGCGTTCGCGGGCGTGGAGAACGAGCAGGAGCGCCTCGGCAACGGCGATCTGGGATTCGATCCCGGCGAGACGTGGACGTTCGACGTGCGCCTCGAGAATCGCGGCGACGCGGCGCTCGCCGACGTGCGCGCGCGGCTGGCGCTGCCCGCGGGCCTGCAAGGCGTGCGCCTGCTCGAGGACGATCTCTCGTTCGGCACGATCGCCGCGGGCGCGGCGGCGCTCTCGACGACGCGCGCCGTCGTCGCGCTCGAGGGCAGCGTGCCCTGCGACATGCCGCTCGCGCTCGACCTCGTCGCGATCACGGCGGGCGGCGAGCCCGCGGGGCCCGATCAACCCGCGGTCGTCGCGCTGACGGTCGGCAGCGAGACCGTCACGACGCTCTTCGAGGACGACTTCGAGAGCGGCGGCGGCGCGTGGACGCACAGCGCGGACGGCAGCGCGACGGATCTGTGGGGGATCCAGGGTGCAGGCGGCTGCTACGAATCGTACTCGCCGCAGAACGCCTGGAGCTTCGTGGATCCGAGCGAGTGCGAGTACTACACGGCCGGAACGGCCGCGGGCTTCCTCGATTCGCCGCCGATCACGGGTATCGGCGCGGGAACGAAGCTGGACCTGCGCTACTGGCGCGAAGTGGATTTCTGCTCGCGTTCGACGAGCGTCACGAAGCGCGATCACTTCCGCATCCAGATCTCGACGAACGACTTCGCGACGCGCACGACGCTGCACGAGGTATCGTGCAAGGATCCGTCGCACGCGCAGTGGATCGTCGACGAGCAGGATCTCACCGCGTACGCGGGGCAGACCGTCCGCCTGCGCTTCTGGTTCGACTCGGACGACGGCTTCGGCAACCGCTGGCGCGGCGCGGGAGTCGACGACGTGCGCGTCGTCGATCGCGCGGTGACCTGCGCGCCCTTCGCGACGCCCGGACCGGGTGCGCTGACGGGCGAAGTGGCCGAGGGCGACGCGCTCTTCGTCGAGCGCGAGGGCGACGAGCTGCTGCTGACATGGGGACTCGAGTGCAACGCGGCAGTCGCGACCGACTACGCGGCGTATGCGGGGTCGCTCACGGCGCTGCGCGCGGGGACGTGGGATCACGTGCCGCTGGCGTGCACCGACGAGGGCAGCGATCGCGAGCTGCGCACGCCCTTGGGATCGGGCTCGCGATGGTTCGTGATCGCGCCCCACGACGGCGCCGTCGAGGGCAGCCTCGGCGCAACACGTCCGCCCTCGGCGAACGCGTGCTTCGTCTCGCAACCGGCGTCGTGCCCGTAGGCGGGCAGCCATGCTGCCCGCATCGTGCATCTGCGGCTCGTCAATCCTTCGGATTTCGATCCGGGGATTCGCGTGGCGGCGGATGCGGCGAGCATGGCTCGCCGCGTACCCCGCCGCCTACCCCGCCGCCTACGGCTCGGGATCCGGCTCGGGATCGGCAGCGGGATCGGGATCGCGGACGCAGCGGTAGCCGTGGCGCGGGTTGCCCCACGACTTGGGCTGTGGATGGACCCACGCGTTGTGGCTGACATAGAGCGCGCGATCGGCATCGATCTCGTCGGCGGCCCACATATAAATTGGAGGCTGGTCGGGATTCCAGAGCGGTGACTCTTTGTCGGGCTTTCGCGCACACTCGACTTTGCCGCTCGGCATGCCGTCCCAGATGCAGCCCGCAGTCACGCCGTCGCGCACGAGAGAGCGCGTGAGTTCCTCGGCCGTGGGCATGCGCCAGATGTCCTGCGGCGTGTCGACGAGGGTCGTACCGTCGGCCGATAGATAGCGGCAGAGCCCCGTGGCGTGCATGTCGTCCGCACTCGCGTGCGGCCGGGCCTGCGCCTCGAGCTTCGGGCGCCCGTCGATGCCGATAGGCTCGGCACCATAGAGCGCGAGGGAGTCCCACGAAGGATAGCCGCCCCAGGGTTGCTTCCAGTTCCAGCCGGGCCCGGCGGGAGCCCACACGAGACGTACGCCATCGCCCTCGATGAGACGCGCGCCGCGATCGCCGTCGTCGTGCCTCGTGAGCACGCGCGGGAGTTCCGAGGCGCTGATGCCGAGCGCGACGGCGATCGGCGGCACGATCGCAACGAGCAGGCGCGCGCGGCGGCGCCAACGCGACGGTCGCGGCCACCGCCCCGCTTGGCGAAGCAAGCGGCGGCGGCGCGCCTCGAAGAGAAAGAGCGCACCCGCAACCACGAGAATCCCGCTGAAGAGGAAGTTCCCCGCCGCGACCTCGAGCAAGGACCGGCCCGAACGCGCCATCTGCATCCGCGTCCACCACACCGAGAACGCGCCGCCGATCGCGATGAGCGCCCATCCGCCGAATTTCGGGGCGAGGGTCACGAGCAATGCGAGAGCCAGACAGACCGCACCTGGAATCAAGTAGAGCAGCATCTCGCCGAGCGGCAGTCCCCACGCCTCGAAGAAGAACTCGGCGGAACTCCAGTAGACCCATAGCGTCGTCGCGAAAACGACCGCCGCCGTCCCGACATCGCCCGGGACTCGCCACCACCACGACTCATCCGGATTGCGCGGCTCCATGTGCGCCATGCTGCCGCGACTCCCTCCCACCCGTCGACCCCTCACCTGGGGACAGTCGACTTAGGGGGACAGGCGACTTAGAGGGACAGGCACCCTAAGTCGACTGTCCCTCTAAGTCGCCTGTCCCCCTAAGTTGACTGTCCCTCTAACTCGCCTGTCCCCCTAAGTCGACTGTCCCCAGGCGGGATGGAGGAGGGAGAGGGCGGCGGAGTGGATGTCGTCTTCGCTGGGCATGACGGTGTACATGGCGGGGCCGAGGGGGATGTAGGTGTCGAGGGCGGTGACGAGGCGGGTCGTGACGGAGGAGCCGCAGCCTTCGACGATGGCGGCGACGATGGCCTCGCCGAGACCCCCAGAGCGGCGGCATTCGTCGACGACGAGAACGCGGCCGGCGGCGCGCGCCTCGCGCACGATGGCGTCGACGGGGAGCGGCGCGAGCCAGCGCAGGTCGACGACGCGCACAGGGAGTCCTTCGTCGCGTCGCAGTCGTGCGGCCGCGCGCTCGGCCATGAGCGCGCCGTTGCCGTAGGTGAGGATCGCGAGCTCGGCGCCGTCGTCGCCGGTCGTGCGCGGCTCCAAGTACGCGGCCATGTCTCCAGCGGCCGGCATGTCGAAGAGCATGCGCTTGTCGCCGGGCTCCAGCAGGTCGCGCGTCATGTAGAGCGCGATCGGCTCGAGGAAGACGACGACGCGCCCATCGACTTTCGCGAGCGCGAGGCACGTGCGCATCAGCCGCACGGCATCGTCGCCGCGCGACGGGCAGGCGATGATCAGTCCAGGGATGTCGCGCAGCGCCGCGAGCGAGTTGTCGTTGTGGAAATGCCCGCCGAAGCCCTTCTGATACGCCAGGCCCTGCACGCGCACGACCATCCCGTTGCGAAACTGGCCGTTCGAGAAGAACTGCAGCGAGCAGGCCTCGCCGCGGACCTGGTCTTCGGCGTTGTGGTAATAGGCGAGGTATTGAATCTCGGGGATCGGCAACAGGCCGAGATGCGCCGCGCCGATCGCCATGCCGAAGATCGTCGTCTCGTCGAGCAACGTATTGAACACGCGCGCGCCGCCGAAGCGCTTCCACAGCCCGTGCGTCACGTTGTAGACGCCGCCCTTCTGCGCGACGTCCTCGCCGAAGACCATCGCCTCGGGATACTTCAGGAGGGCCTCGTGCAGCGCGCGATTGATGAGCACGGCCATGTGGCGCGGTCCGTCGAGGGGTGCGAGGGGCGCTACCTGCGCCCCGACGCGCGCGGCGCCCGTCCAGCCCGACACGACCTCGGGCGCCGGCCGGCGCGCCTCGGCGTCGACGGCATCGGGAGTGAAGGGCGCGAGTGGCGCCATCACCTCGGCGGCGTCGCGCAGCTTCGGCTTCGCGCACGCGATGTCGGCCGCCAGGGCGACGCGCCGGCGCGCGTCCTCGTAGAGCGCCAGCGTCTCCTCCGCGCTCAGCACGCCCTGCTCGATGAGCAGCCGCGCGCTCCGCAGCAGCGGGTCGCGGCGCTCCGTCGCTTCGATCTCGTCCACCGTGTGATAGCCGTGCTCGATGTCCGAGCCCGCGTGCCCCAGCATGCGGATCGTCCGCAGGTGCAGGAACACGGGCGAGCGCGTGCGCCGGCAATGCGCGACGGCCTGCTCCGCGCCCCGCCACGCCGCGACGAGATCGAGCCCGTCGGCGGGCACGTACGTGATGCCGACGCGCGCGCGCATCGACGCCTCGATCCAACCGTCGGGCGTACGCACCGAGATGCCGATGCCGTTGTCCTCGCACACGAAGAGCAGCGGCACGGGGATCTTCTGATGCGCCGCCCACCCCGCCGCGTTGAACGCACCCTGCGCCGTGCTGTGGTTGACGGACGCGTCGCCGAACGAGCAGATCACGATGCTGTCCGCCGTCGTCGTCTCGGCCCCGCGGCACTTCCAGCGCCGCGCGCGCTCGAGGGCGATCGCCGTACCGACCGCCTTGGGCAGATGGCTCGCGATCGTGCTCGTCTGCGGCGGCACCCAGATCGACTTGCCGCCCCACACCTTGTGCCGGCCGCCCGCGACCGGATCCTCCGCCGACGCCGCCTGCGCGAGCAACACGCTCATCACGCGGTCGATCGCTGGATCCTGGCGCATGCGCTCGAGCATGAGCGCGCCCGAGCGGTAGTGCAGGAACGCGGGGTCGCTCTTGCGCACGAGCGCGCCGAGCACGGCGTTCCCTTCGTGGCCGGCGCTGCCGATCGTGTAGTAGCCCGCATCGCGGGCGCGCAACTCACGCGCGATCAGGTCGAGGTGGCGACAGAGAAACTGCGACTCCACGAGCTCGATCAGCTTGCGCCCCGTGAACGCGCTGTCGTGGAAAAGCGGCTCGTCCGGATCGCGGCGCTCCTGGGGCTCCGCCCGCGCGATCTCCTCCTCGAGCATCGATCGCACTTGCAAGTCGACGATGACGCCGCGATCCCAGGTCACACTTGCCTCTCGGGGGCGGGCGCGATCAGAACGCGGCGACGCCCGTCAGCTCGCGGCCGACGACGAGTTCGTGGATGGTCTCGGTGCCCTCGTAGGTGATCACGCTCTCCAAGTTGAGCGCGTGCCGGATCGAGTGGTGGTCGAGCGTGATGCCGCCGCCGCCGAGAATGTCCCTCGCGTCGCGCGCGATGTCGAGCGCCATGCGCACGTTGTTCCACTTCGCCATCGACACGTGCGAGTGATGCATGGCGCCGCGGTCCTTGAGCCGGCCGAGCTGCAGCGCGAGCAGCTTGCCCTGCGTGATGCGCCGCGCCATGTCCGCGAGCCGGCGCTGGATCGTCTGCGTGTGCGAGAGCGGCCGCCCGAAGAGCACGCGCGTCTTCGTGAACTCGAGCGCCTCGTCGAAGCACGCGGTCGCCGCGCCGATGCCGCCCCAGGCGATGCCGTAGCGCGCCTGCGTCAGGCACGAGAGCGGCGCGCCGAGGCCCTTCGCTTCCGGCAGGCGATTGCGATCCGGGACGCGCACGTCGTCGAAAAAGAGCTCGGAGGTGACCGACGCGCGCAAAGACATCTTGCGCTTGATGTCGCGGGCCACGTAGCCCTTCATGCCCTTCTCGACGAGGAAGCCGCGCACGCCCTCGTCCGTCGTCGCCCAGACGATCGCCACGTCGGCAAGCGTGCCGTTGGTGATCCACATCTTGGCGCCGTTGATGATCCAGTCCGAGCCGTCGTGACGCGCGTGCGTCTTCATCGTGCCCGGATCCGAGCCGCCGTCCGGCTCGGTCAGTCCGAAGCAGCCGATCACGCGTCCCGCCGCCATGCCGGGCAGGAAGCGGTCTTTCTGCTCCTCGCTCCCGTATTGATAAATCGGGAACATGCAGAGGCTGCTCTGGACGGACACGAACGAGCGCACCCCCGAATCGCCACGCTCGAGTTCCTGGCAGACCAGTCCGTAGCAGACGCTGTTGAGCCCGGCGCCGCCGTAGCCCTGCATCGTCGAGCCGAAAAGCCCGAGTTCGGCCATCTGCGGGACCAGCTCGTGCGGAAAGCGGTCCTCCTCGAAGCACTCGCCGATGATCGGAATGACGCGCTTGTCGACGAAGCGCGCGACGCTTTCCTGAACCGCCTGCTCCTCTTCGGAGAGGAGCGAGCGAACGTCGAAATAGTCGTGGGGATGGGGAGAGCTCATCGTGGCCTCACTCGATAAAGAAAGGGCCGCCGGGGAACGCCGGCGGTCTCGCTGGGAATTATAGGCGGGGGCCGGGAATTCGCCCCTCGGCCCCTGGCCACCCCTCGCCCACCAGGTCGCCGTCTTGATAGGGGCCCTCGTCGCCGGCCGGGGCCGCGGGATCGGCAACCTCTCCGAGGTCGAGCCGCCCCCCTGCGCCGCTCACCGAAAGGACATGGCGCGAGAGCGGCGCGCGCGCGAACTCGACCGTCTCACGCGCCAAGTCGCCGGTCTCGAGCGCCTCGCGCAGGTAGGCACCCTCGAGGAAGACGACCCCCTCGCCCGGCACCTCGACGACGACGGCGGGCTCGCGGCCCCCCTCTCGCCGCACCCGCGCGACGCGCGAGAGCGCCAGCCGCTCGACGTCCACCTCGCCCCGACGCAGGTCGGCCTCGACGAGGGGCCCCGTCCCCGCGCTGCCGCGCGCCCGGCGCCGCCGCAGCATCGTCGCCAGTCCAGCCCCCGCCGCGAGGCAGAAGAGCAGAAAGGGCGTCTGCATGTCGGCCAGCGCAGGGAAGGCCGTCTGCAGCACCAGGTAAGGCACGAAGAGCAGCGCGAAAGGCGCGAAGAGCCCCACCACCCACGCATCCACGCGCGTGCGCGGCTCGTCGGCGAAGGCCGCGAGCCGAGTGCGCTCGCCCTGGGTCATCGGGCGCGTGACGATCTCGCTCATGGTCGCTCCAGAGAGAGGCACGATAGCGCGACTCCAAGAGTGCGGCCCGTCGTCTCCCCGCCGTTCCTCCTGCCGCGCTATTCGAGGAAAGTCGGCGCCGACGCATGGACGACCGGATACCCCGCATGGCGCAAAGCCAGCCGCGCGAGGGCCCGCGTCGCATCGACGACAAGGCGCGGCCGCGGGGCCTCGCCGGCCACGGCCGTCAGCTCCGTACACGCCAAGAGCACCGCATCCGCGCCCCGCTCGAAGGCCCGCGCCACGAGTCCCTCCACGGCGAGGCGCGCTTCGTCCAACGCGCCGCGCTTGATCGCGGCGATCGCCGGGAGGAGCGCGCCGTCCTGATCGGAGTCGGGGGGCGCCTCGGGCTCGCAGCCACGCGCGCCGAGCGGCGCGTCGAAGATGCGCGCCGCGAGCGTCGCCTTGGTCGCGAAGAGCGAGACGCGCGCCGGGCGCCCGCTCCCCTGCCCCGCTGCGTCCTCGCGCCCGCCGATCGCCAAGCGCGCGGCAAGGTCGTCCGCCGCGGCGTGCGCGATGTGCAGGAACGGTAGCGCCGTCGCGGCTTGAATCTCCGCATGCCAGTAGTGCGCGGTGTTGCAAGGCATCGCGAGGAAGCTCGCGCCGGCGACTTCGAGCGCGCGCACGCCCGCGAGCAGCGCGGGGACGGGCGACGCTCCCTCGCCGCGCAGGATCGGCGCGACGCGGTCGGGCACGGTCGGATCGCCCCAGAGCACGACGCGCAGATGATCCTGATCGCGTGTCGCGGGTGTCTCGAGGACGAGCGCGCGCAGGAACTCCGCCGCCGCGAGCGGCCCCATACCGCCAAGGACGCCCAGGACGGGCGCGCTTCGCTCGCCGCTCATCGGCGCGTCACTCCGCGGCCAGCACGGCTTCGTACGCTGGCAGCGAGGCCTGGCCGCCGGTGTGAATGAAGACGATCGTCTCGCCTCTGCGGAACGCGCCCGCGCGGCAGAGTGCGACGAGCCCGGCGAGTGCCTTGCCCGAGTACACGGGATCGAAGAGCAAGCCCTCGGTGCGCGCCGCGAGGCGCAGCGCTTCGACCATCTCGGGTGTCGGCTGGCCGTAGCCCGGGCCGACGAAGCGGTCGTCGACCACGACGCGCTCGCGCGCGCAGCCCGCCGCGACGCCGAGTTTGTCGAGCGTCGCCAGCGTCAGCGCGTGAACCGCGTCCTCTTGCGGCGCGCGAGGCCGGCGCACGCTGACGCCGAGCACTGGGATCGGCGCGCTCGTGGCCGCGAGTCCCGCGAGAAGTCCGGCCTGCGTACCGGTGCTGCCCGTGCCGTGGACGATGCGATCGACCACAAGCCCGAGATCGTTCGCCTGCGCGACGATCTCGAACGCGCAGAGCACGTAGCCGAGCGCGCCCGTTGGGTTGGAACCGCCGCCGGGAATGACGTAGGGCTTGCGGCCCCGCGCGCGCAGCGTCTCGCCGTGGCGCTCGGCCTCGGCGTTCATGTCGGCGGGGGCGCTGTCGAGCACGTGGATCGTGGCGCCGAAGAGCCGGTCGAGGAGCACGTTGCCGGTGCGCTCGTAGTCGCCGGGCGTGGCGGGAACGCGGCGCTCGAGGAGCACCTCGCAGGCGAGTCCGGCCTTCGCCGCCGCGGCGGCGGTCTGCCGCACGTGATTCGACTGCACGGCGCCCTGCGTGACGAGCGTGTCCGCGCCTTGGGCGAGCGCCTCGCCGACGAGGAACTCGAGCTTGCGCGTCTTGTTGCCGCCGGTGCCGAGGCCGGTGCAGTCGTCGCGCTTGATCCAGATGTCGGGACCGCCGAGCGCGGCCGTCAGCCGCGGCGCGAACTCGAGCGGCGTGGGGAGATGAGCGAGACGAGTGCGCGGAAAACGGGAGAGCAGCATGGCGCGATCCTCCGCGCGCAGTCTCGCAGAAGGCTTCAGAGATCGCATCCGCCGGGCACGAGCGGCTCGTTTCCGGCGTGGACGTACTCGGTGCCGTTCCAGCGCCACGTCGCGCGGCACTTGCGGAGCCCCTCCACGCGCACGTCCGGCATTCCCCCCTCGTCGCCGGTGGGCACGAACGCGAAGGACCCGCAGGGGAAGCCGAGGTGGGATCGGTAGATCCCCTGCGCGTCCTTCACGAAGACGAAGAGCGACTGGCCGAGGTGCCCGGAGAGGCACGTGTTGCCGCCCAGGACGACGACCTCGGAATCGCCGTCGCCATCGAGATCCTCGATGGAGATTTCGTGCGTGACCGGCTTTCCGCAGACGGCGTCGCGCAGCGCTGCGCGATCGTCGGTGAGCGCGAGTCCGAGAGCTCCCGCAATCTGCGCGCGCTCCACCACCCTAAGGGAGTCGCGATGCTCGGCGAAGAGCAGTTCCGCGATCCGCGCTCCATCGTCGGTGCTGGCTTCGCCGGCCTGGACCTGCGCGAATGCGAGCGCCGCGGCAAGCGTGCCCGCGCCGAGAAGCGCGCGGACCCAGCCGCCCCTCACCGCGGCTCCGCGATCGCGGGGCCGCTCTTCGCGGTGGCATCGACCGACGCGAGGCTCTCGAGCCCCGGGGCGCTCGCCGGGCCCTCACCGATAAATTCACGGTAAGTTTCTTCGATCGTGCGGATGTTCTTGCCGACGCGCATCCGCAGCCAGATCCCGATGATGAGCAGGGGAATGCCGATGACCGCGCCGAGGATCGTGAGCGTCATCAGAATCCCGGCGATGATCGGGATGAGCGTGATGAGCTTCGCTTTGCGGGGTTCGGCGAGCAGCTCTTCTTTCTTACTGAAGAGCACGTCGGAATCCTGCGACCGGGCGGCCTTGAGCGCCCCAATGACCGTTTGCGGCTCGATCCGAGAGAACATGGCGCCACCTCCTTGGCCCGCACGTCGGGCGGTGATGTCGCGCAGAGTGTTCGCCGAACGCGTCGAGGAAGTCCTCAAGAGAACTTCAAGAAAGGCTCACGCCGCGCGCGCGACGTAGAATGCGCGGTCCGATGCTCTTTCTTTCGCGTTGCGAGGCAGACCTGCCGTGACGAGTGCCGATACACCCGAAGCGCCGCTCTACCGCTGGCGCTTCGGTTCCGCCGAGTTCGACGAGAGCCGGCTCGAAGTGCGCGTGGGCGGACTTCCCGTCGAACTCGAGCCCAAGCCGCTGCAGGTGCTCTCGTTGCTGCTTCGACACGCGGGAGAAGTCGTCACGAAGCAGGAGCTTTTCGATGTCGTCTGGTCCGGTCGCATCACGGTCGACCACGTGCTCGCGACCGCGGTCGGCAAGTTGCGCAAGGCGCTCGGCGGCGAAGGCGACGCGCTGATCGTGACGGTCCCTCGCGTGGGCTACCGGCTCGACGCGACGGTCGAGCGCTTGGCGGTCGGCCGCGCGTTTACGAGCCGTTTACGACTCGAGCCCGGGCAGCCGGTCCCGTCGCGCGAGAACTTCCTGCTGGAGGAGCCGCTCGGTCGCTCGTTGGGCAGCGAGGTCTGGCTCGCGGTGCACGCGCGCACCAAGGAGCAGCGCGTCTACAAGTTCGCTCTCGACGGCGAGCGGCTCTCGTCGCTCAAGCGGGAGGCCACGCTCGCCCGCGTGCTTCGCGAGAGCCTCGGCGAACGTCCCGACTTCGCGCGCGTCCTCGATTGGAACTTCGAACGCGAGCCCTACTTTCTCGAATGCGCGTGGGGCGGCGTCGCGCTGCCGCGCTGGTTCGACGAGGGCGACGGCGCGCGCACGCCCCAGGACGCACGCGTGCTCATGGCCGCCGACATCGCCGAGGCGGTCGCCGCCGCCCACGGCGTCGGCGTGCTTCACAAGGACTTGAAGCCGGCGAACGTGCTCGTCGCGGCGCGCGACGATGGCTCGTGGCAGGTGCGCCTGACGGACTTCGGCAGTAGCCGTCTCCTGCAGCCGGGCCGCCTCGAAGAGCTGGGCATCACGTCGCTCGGGATGACGGTCACGGAGGGCGCCGGCTCGGATTCGTCCTCGGGTACGCCGCTCTATCTGGCACCCGAGCTGATCGCGGGCCAGGCGCCGACGGTGCGCAGCGACGTCTACGCGCTCGGCGTCATGCTCTATCAGCTCGTCGTGGGGGACATGCGGCGCCCGATGGCTCCCGGATGGGAGCGCGACGTCGACGATCCGTTGCTGCGCGAGGACATCGCGCTCGCGACCGATGGCGACCCTGCCCTGCGCCTCGAGGGCGCGGGCGCGCTCGCGCTTCGTCTGCGCACACGCGAGGCGCGCCGCGAGGAGCGGTCGCGCGAAGAGCGCGCGCGGCTGGAAGCCGAGACGACCCGCCACGAACTCGAGCGCGCCCGCGCGAGACGACCCTGGACGATCGCGACGGTCGCGGCGCTCGCGCTCGGGCTCGTGGCGAGCATGTGGTTCGCGGCCGATGCGGCGCGCGCCAAGCGCGGCGCTCTCCAGCAGGCGGCGCGCGCGGAGGCGATCGGCGGCTTCCTGCAGGATCTGCTCGTCAGCGCCGATCCCACCGAGAGCGGCCGCGGTCATGACGTCACCGTGCGCGAGGCTCTCGAGCGAGCGAGCGGCCTCATCGAGGGCCGCTTCTCGGACACACCGCTCAGCGAAGCGTCCGTGAGGCTCACGGCGAGCGAGATCACGACGAGCCTCGGCGATTACGACGCCGCCGTGCTGCATCTCGAGCGAGCGATCGAGCTGCTCGCAGCGAACGGCGCGGCGACGGAGCGCCCACGGCTGATGGCGGCGCGCTACCGGCTCGGCGAGACGCTCGCCCGTGCGTCGCGCTACGACGACGCGCGCCGCACGCTCGAAGCGGCGGATGCGCAAGCCGCCACCGAAGGCGACGACGCCACCGTGGCCCTCGCGGCCGCGCAGGCGTGGGGACGGTTCCACTTGGTGCAGGCTCAGGCGGCCGAGGCCGCGCCGCGCCTCGAAGCGGCCCTCGCGGCGCACGAGCGAGGCGCCGCCGCGGGCGCGCCCACGCTCCATGCGCTGCTGCTCGATCTCGCGCAGTGCTACGTCCGCATCGGACGCGCCGGCGAGGCCATCGCGGCGATCGAGCGCGCGCGCGGCGTAGAGTTCGAGGGCGCCGCGATCAGCGACGCCCGCCGCGCGAATGCCACGCTGCTCTACGGGGCTTCGCTGCTCTACGCGGGCCGCGCCGCCGAGTCGGAGCCGGTGCTCGAGCGCGCGATCGCGGAGCTCGACGCCACCTACGGTCCCGGGTCGCTGCAGAGCGCCCAAGCGCGGGCGACGCTCGGCGGCTACTACGCCGTCGCGGGGCGCTTCGCGGACGCGCTGCCCCTCGTGCTCGCCGCACGCGACACGATGTGCGGGCTCCACGGCGCCACACACCAGTCGTGCCTCATGCAGGTCGGCAATGAAGGCGTCGTGCGCCTGCATCTCGGCGAGACCGCCCCCGCCGTCCTCGCGCTGCGGGCGGCTCACGAGGGGTTCGTCGAATCGTTCGGCGCGGGATCTCCCGGCGTTCACGTGATCGGGTACTACCTGGCGCTCGCCCTCCTCGCCGAGCGCTCGCTCGACGAAGCGCTCTCGATCACGAGGGCGCTGGATCCCGAGTTGCTCGCGGCGGGAAGCCCCGGGCGGCATTGGGACAAGCGCGTGAGCGCGCTCGAGGGCGCCATCCTCGTCGAGCGCGGCGACCGCGACGAGGGGCTCGCGAAACTCGAGCCCGTCGTCCTGGCAATGGAAGCCGATGGGATGCAGGAGTGGATCCTCGCACCCTTCCGCGCGCGCCTCGAACGAGCGCGGGCTGCGCGATAGAGAAAGCGCGCGCCGCAAGAAGCAGGCGCGCGCCTCGCGACGATCGCGATCAGGTCAGGTCGAAGAGCAGCAGGTCGGCATCCTGCGTCACGGCGAGCGCCAGTTCTCGCTCGTCGCTGATCGCCGCGCCGTCGCCTTTGCCGAGAGCGACGCCGTTGACGGTCAGCGCGCCGCTGACGACCTGCACCCACCCGTGCCTTCCCGCGGCGAAACGATGCGTGACCGTCTCGCCCGCGCGCAGCAACGCGCCGTACATCGCCGCGTCCTGATTCATGCGCAGCGAGCCATCGCGGCCGTCGCGCGTGACGAGCGGGACCAACGTGCCACGTCGGCCATCGGGATCGAAATACTTCTGCTCGTAGCCGGGCTCGAGGCCGAGCTTCTCGGGCAGGATCCAAACCTGCAGAAAATGCGCCGGCTCGATCTTGGAGCCGTTCATCTCGCTGTGACGGACCCCCGTGCCGGCGCTCATGCGCTGCACGTCGCCGGCATGGATGACCGAGCCGTTGCCGAGGCTGTCGCGGTGTTCGAGCGCGCCGGAAACGACGTAGGTGATGATCTCCATGTCGCGATGCCCGTGGGTGCCGAAGCCCTCGCCTTCCCGCACGTGGTCCTCGTTGATGACGCGCAGCGTGCGGAATCCCAT
>CAZPJJ010000066.1:0-13837 GCA_964586535.1 uncultured Acidobacteriota bacterium
AGTGCGGCTGGACGGCGAGCGCGAGGCCGACGGCGAGGTTGGCGACGAAGACTTCGAAGAAATTGCGGAAGAGCAGGCTGCCTGGATTGACGGGCGCGGCGAGCGCGGGATCGATCGCTGCGAGCTTGGCGAAGAAGCCGTCTCCCCAATACTCGGCGCCCGAGAACACGAGCAGAAGCGCGACGACGACCATGACGCCACCCTGCACCGTGTTGGTGTAGGCGTGCGCAAAGGTGCCGCCGAAGAGCGTGTACGCGAACACGAAGAGAATCACGGCGAGCAGCGCGACGGCGAAGGCGTTCTCGCCGAGAAGCGCGCCGAGGTCGAGGGTCGCGACCATCACGCCCGCCATG
Source organism: uncultured Acidobacteriota bacterium (assembly GCA_964586535.1). Classification (GTDB taxonomy): domain Bacteria; phylum Acidobacteriota; class Polarisedimenticolia; order J045; family J045; genus CAZPJJ01. The sequence continues at coordinate 354 of CAZPJJ010000066.1, forward strand.
GCATAGCAGATCATGACGACCATCGCGATGAGCAGCAGGTTGACGCACGCGTAGAAGAACCCGAGTCCGCGGGAGCCGTAGCGGTCGGCGATCCACGCGGGCAACGTGAGGGCGCCGCTCTTGACGCCGTAGCGGCGGAACCCCTTCGAGAGCACGACGATGCCGACGGTGAGCCCGAGGGCGGCGGCGACGCCGTAGCCGAGAAAAGCCGAGATGCCGTAGGCGTAGACGATCCCGGGATTGATGACGAGGGTCGCGGTGGAGGTCATGCTGGCGGCGAGGGCCATGCCGACGACCCAGGGGTTCATCCGACGGTTGCCGAGCGCGTAGCTCTCGAGGCTCTTGGTCTGACGCGAGCCGAGCCACGCCAGCACGAGCGTGGCGACGACGTAGCCGGCGAAGAGGATCCAGGCGAGCGTCACGCGTCAGCCTCCGCGACAGGGAGAACGATGTCGCACTCGCTGCTTCCCTCGCGCATGAAGCGCGTGAGGGTGCCGAAGAAGGCGTCGGGCTCTTCGATGTAGACGACGTGCCCGCAGGCGGGAAAGACGACGAAACGCGCCTGCGTGACGGCCCGGGTGATCTTTCGCTGCACCCAGGGCGGGATGACGCGGTCGTGCTCGCCGGCGATGATCATCGTCGGGGCAGAGATGGCGCGGTAGAGCAGCGGATCGGCGTCGGTTGCGGCGAAGTACGGATTCTGCGCGAGGGTGAGTTGCGCGAGCGCGTGAATGCGGTCCTGGTAGCGATCCTGAAAGCGCTGGCGCATGGGCTCGAGGCCGTCCTTGATCTTGGAGACGAAGCGCTCGCCGAAGATCTTCTCGTACATGTACTGCGTGTAGAGATCGAACGCGCCGGGGCCGCGCTCGTAGAAGGCGAGCGAGATCGCCTGGTACATGTCGAAGAGGGTCTCGCGGCCGAGCAGGATGCCCGAGAGCGCGAGCGTCGCGGTACGCTCGGGATAGAGGCGCGCGAAGTCGGCGGCGACGAAACCGCCATACGAGATGCCCATGACGTGGATTTTCGCGAGGCCGATTTCGTCCATGGCCTGGACGAGGTAGCCCGCGAGCTCGGGGATCGTGACGGGCAGGTCCTCGTCGGAGGACTGCCCCTGTCCGGGGTAGTCGTAAAGCAGCACGTCGAACTCGGGACGCAGGCGCTCGAGGAAGGGGTACCAGGCGCGCGTGTGCATCGCGAGGCCGTTGAGCAGGCAGACGGCGGGGCGATCGCCTCGCCCGTGGAATTCCCAGTGGACTTGCTTGCTGCCCGCGATGAGGCGGCCTAGGCGATCGGGCTCGACGGTTTCCATGGGGTTCACCCGCAGCGCTCGATGAAGCGCAAGAGGCGCGCCGCGACTTCGACGGGGCGCTCGAGGGCCACGGCGTGTCCGGCGCGGGGAATGACTTCGTAGGCGGAACCGGCGATGCCTTCGGCGAACGCGCGCGTGGCCTCGGGGAGAATGACGCGATCCTCGCCAGCGGCGATGACGAGCGCGGGTGCAGCGATGCGCGCGAGGTCGCCGCGAAGGTCGAGATCCCGCGCGGCGTCGAAGAGCTGCAGCAGGCCGTCGAAGAAGGCCTGGGGCATCGCCTCGAGTTGCTCGAGCTTGCTCTCGATGTCGGCGTGATTCTCGCGGCGGAAGCGCTCGGAGTAGGCGTCGGCGAAGACCTGCTCGAAGAGCGGTCGCCGTGCGCCACCCTGCGCGGCCTCGAGGGCGAGCTTGCGCCAGGACTTCTCGAAGGCGAGGAGGTGCTCGTCGGCGTGAGCCGCGGCGGCGATGACGACGAGGCCGCGGACGCGCTCGGGATGGCGCGCGGCGAAGGCGGCGCCGGCGGCCCCGCCGAAGGAAGTGCCGGCGACGACGACGCGGTCGATGGCGAGTTCGTCCAAGAGCGCGGCGAGGTCGGCGGCGTTGTCGCGGAGATCGCTGTGGGCCGGCCCGGGCGTGAGAAGCTGTCCGCGGAAATCGCAGGTGATGACGCGGCAGCGGGGACGCATCACGGCGACGACGGGCTGCCAGGCGAGCGCGCTCATCATGACGCCGTTGAGCAGCAATACCGGCGGGCCGTGGCCCTCTCTGCGATGCGCGAGCGGGAGCTTCTTCACGCGCCGTGCTCCTGGGCCCAGAGGCGGGCGAGTTCGGGCTTGAGAACCTTGCCATAGGGCGTGCGCGGCAGCGCATCGAGGGGGACGAACGCCTTCGGAAGCTTGTAGCGCGCGAGCCGCTCGCCGAGGAACGAGCGCAGCGCGTCACTGTCCACCGCGCCCCCGCGCGCGACGACGAACGCCACGCCCGCCTCGCCCCAGCGTTCGTCGGCGACGCCGACGACGGCCGCGTCGGCGACGGCGGGGTGCTGGAGGAGCAGCGCTTCGATCTCGGCGGGATAGACGTTGACGCCGCCCGAGATGAACATGTCTTTCGAGCGCCCGGCGATGTAGAAGAATCCGTCGGCGTCGCGCCGCGCCATGTCGCCGGTCTTGAACCAACCGTCTTCGTCGAAGGCGGCGGCGGTGGCGTCGGGGCGTCCCCAGTAGCCCGCGCAGACGTGCGGTCCGCGGAAGCGTAGTTCGCCCACTTCGTCGGCGCCGAGCGTGCGGCCGTCCTCGCCGGCGATGCGCGCCTCGGTGAAGGCGAGCGGCTTGCCGATCGAGCCCAGCTTGCGGCGCGAATCGTCGAGCGTCATCGCGAAACAGTTGACGCCGACTTCGGTCATGCCGTAGCCCTGCTTGAAGCCGACGCCCCGGCGCTGATAGGCCTCGATGAGATAGACCGGCAGCGGCGCGCCGCCGCTGATGAGCCAGCGCACGCTCGACAGGTCGACCGTCGCGAACGAGGGGCTCTCGAGGAGCATTTTGTAGATCGTCGGCACGCCCAGGACGACGGTGCAGCGCTCGCGTTCGATGGTGCGCCACACTTCCTCGGCGTCGAAACCGCGGTGCAGGACGAGCGTGCCGCCGATCGTGACGATGGGCACGAGAAACGCGCCGAGACCGCCGGCGTGGTAGAGCGGCGTGAAGAGCGGCGAGATGTCGCGCTCTTCGAGCTGCCAGCTCACCGTCGTGTTGTAGCCGTTCCAGAGCACCATGCGGTGCGGAACCATCACGCCCTTGGGCGTGCCCGTCGTGCCCGAGGTGTAAAGAAGGCACCAGAGATCGTCCGGGGCGAGTCGAGGCGCAGGCGCAGGCGCGGATGCGGGATCGGGATCCGCGGCGTCCCAGAGCGCTGCCCACGGCTCGCGACCCGGAGAGTCGTCGAGCACGAGAGCTTGGGCGACGGACGCGTCGCGGAGCGCGTCGTCGACGAGGGCGGCGAAGCCGGCTTCGTAGACGAGCGCGCGCGGCGCGGCGTCGCGCAGGATCGCGGCGATCTCGGCGGCCGTGGCGCGCGTCGAGAGCGGCACGAGCACGATGCCCGTCTTGCCGGCCGCGAAGAAGAGATCGAGAAATTCGAGCCGATTGTGCGCGAGAAGCGCGAGGCGATCCCCTTTGACGAGCCCGAGGCCGTTCACCAGCGCGCGCGCGGCGCGCGAGGCGCGCTCGTTCCAGGCGGCGTAGGTGAGCCTCGCGCCCGTCGCGATGTCGACGAGCGCGAGCTTGTCGGGCGTCAGCCGGGCTCGTTCGCCGAGGAGATCGCCGGCAATCACTCGAATCCCTCCGGGGGAAGCTCCACGACGGCGGGCGCGCGGTACTCGGGCGGCGCCGAGGTGAGCACGCCCTTGAGCGTTTCGACGAACTTGTCGGGACACTCGGCTTGCGGGATGTGGCCGCAGGCATCGATCGTCGTCAGCCGCGCGGCGGGTAGGCCGGCGACGAGGCGCTCGGCGTACTCGAGGGGCATGAGGCGGTCCGATGCGCCCCAGATGACCTCGACCGGCGGGCGCACTTCGTCGAGCCGCTCGTCGAGGATCACCTCCGCGACCCCTGCGGCATCCTGCGAGAGGCGCGGCAACGCGCCCTCCGCGGCGACGCGCACGATGTCGTCGAGTACGAAGTCCGGGACGGCCTCGCTCTTCTCGTGGCGCAAGAGGGCGACGAGCGCGCGCGCATCCTCGCGCGTCTTGGGGAAGAGCAGCGCGGCTTTCGAGGGGTCGCCCGTGATCGCGCCGCCGTTGACGGCGACGAGCCGCGCGACTTCGGCGGGATGTCGGTGCGCGTGGACCATCGCGAGCAGCGCGCCGAGCGAATTGCCGACGAGCACGGCGGGCTCGCCGCGCGATTCGGCACGCACGACGGCGGCGACACCGTCGGTCATGTGGCGCATCGTCAGCGGGCCCAGGGCGGGGCCGCTCTCGCCGTGACCGGGGAGGTCGAGGGCGACGACGCGGAAGTTCTCGAGGAAGGCGGGGGCCACCCTCGCCCACCCCCCGGCGCTGTCGTTCGCGCCGTGGAGGAAGACGAGCAGCGGACCCGCATCGATGCCGCCAACCCAGTAGCGCACCTCGAAGCCGTCCACGGCGGCGGTGGCGGGCTTCATGCCAGCGCGCTCCATCTGCGACTTGCCGATCTTCGCGGCGATCGCGATCGGGTGCTGGCGCACCTGGCGGCAGACGTAAGCGCCGCCGGCGACGGCGACGAGGGCGGCGATCAGCAGTATCCAGCGCACGATTTTCATGGCGCGATCTCCTCGGCCGCGCTCACGCCATGCGGAACGCGACGGCGGCTTGGTTGTAGCCGACGCCCGAGCCTACCATCGCCACGAGATCCCCCGTGCGGATCTTGCCAGCCAGGATCGCGTCGTCGAGCGCCATGCCGACGCACGCCGATCCCGTGTAGCCCCACTTGTCCATGATCATGTGCGTCCGCTCGAGCGGCAGCCCCAGCGTGGCCATGACTTTCTCGATCGTCGTCGAGCGCACCTGGGTGAAGATCGCCATGTCGATGTCGGAGACGGCGAAGCCGGCGTTGGCGGCGAGCGAGCGCGTGACCGCGGGCCAGCCTTCGTCGTTGATCTCGGGCGGGTAGCGGTCGTACATCTTCACGCGCGCCCGACCGGAGTCGATCGATTCGTGCGTCGCGGGCTCGACGGTGCCGCCCGCGGCGATCGTCCAGTTCTTGGCGTACGAGCCGTCGGCGCGGAACGCCGAGCCGAGGAAGCCCGGCTCGGATCCGGGCCCCAGGACGGCGGCGCCGGCGCCGTCACCGTAGAAGAAGATCATCGGGTCGTTGGGATCGGCGAGGCGCTGCATGAGGTAGACGCCGACGACGAGGATCGTCCTCAGCGCGGGGTTGGCGGCGATGAGCCCCGAGCCGATCGAAAGTCCCGTCGGGAACGACGCGCAGGCGCAGCCGACGTCGAAGGTGCCGGCGTTCTTCGCGCCGAGCTTGTGCTGGAGCACGACGGAGGTCGCGGGGGTGATGTAGTCGGGCGAGTCGGTGCCGAGGATGATCAGGTCGACGTCCTCGGGCCGCTTGCCGGCGCGCTCGAGCGCCTGGAGCGCGGCGGGCAGCGCGACGTCCGAGGTCGCCATGTCGTCGCGGGCGTGATAGCGCTGCTTGATGCCGGTGCTCTGCTCCATCTTGCTGACGAACTCCGGGAAGTCGTTCTCGAAGCGCGCGCGGAGGTCGTCGTTGGTCACCAAGCGCTCGGGCACGTAGCGGCCCGTCGCGAGGATCGTCGCGTGACGCGTCATCGTGATGTCCTCTCCTCAGCTCACGTGCCGAGCACCAGGCCGCCATCCACCGAGAGCACCGTCCCGTGCACGAAGGTCGCCTGGTCGGAGGCGAGCCAGACGTAGGCGTCGGCGATGTCCTCGGGCTTGCCCATGCGCCCGATCGGCGTGTGGGCGACCATCTGCTCGAGCACCTTCTCGGGCATCGCCTGGAGGATCTCCGTCGCGATGAAACCCGGCGCGACCGCGTTGACACGGATGCCGTAGCGGCCGAGCTCGCGCGCCCAGGTCTTGGTCATCGTGATCACGCCGCCCTTCGTGGCGGCGTAGTTGGTCTGGCCGAAGTTGCCGTAGAGGCCGACGACCGACGTCGCGTTGAGGATGACGCCGCGGCCAGCCTTGATCATGTGCGGCGAGACGGCGCGCGCGCAGGCGAAGACGCCCTTGAGGTTGACGCCGATGACGGCATCCCACTGCGCATCGGTCATCGTGCCCTTGACCTCGCCGTCCTTGTACTTGACGAGCTGGCCATCCTTGACGATGCCCGCGTTGTTGACGAGCACGTCGACGCCGCCCCAGCGCGCGACGATCTCGCCGACCGCCGCGTCGACTTCGGCGGAGTTCGTGACGTCGACTTTGAAGAACGCGCCCTCGCCGCCGGCTGCCTTCAGCTCGGGGAGAAGCGCCTCGCCCTTTTCGGCGGTCACGTCCCAAACCGCAACATGCGCGCCCTCGCGAGCGAACGCGAGCGCGGTGGCGCGGCCGATGCCGGCCGCGCCTCCCGTGACGATGACGACCTTGCCCGAGAGTCCCGTCTTGCTGCTGCCGCTCATCGTCCCTCCGCGCCTAGAAGGTGTAGCGCACGCCGAGCTGGATTTCGCGCGGCTGCAGCGTGGCGGTGTACTGTCCGAAGGCGGGGTTCGCCACCTCGGGCGCCAGCGGGTTCGCGAGCGTCGGTCCCGAGAGGAGCTCGCCGGCGACGACGCTCGTCACGTCGTAGTTGGTCCAGTTGAAGAGGTTGAAGGCCTCGGCGATCACCTCGAGACGCGAGTCCTTGATCTTGAAGCCCTTCGAGACGCGCAGCGAGACCGACTTGAACGAGGGGCCGTCTTCCGCGTTGCGGCCGACGCCCACGGCACGGTCGGAGTTCTTTCCGTCGCCGTTGAAGTCGTAGCCGAGGCGGCGCGTCCAGGGCTGGCCCGAGCCGTACTCGGCGATCGGCGCGATCGTGATGTCGTAAGGCAGCTTGAAGATGCCCGAGAGCACGATGCGCAGGTCTTCGTTGCCGCGCGCGGGGCCGTACTCGGCGTCGATGTCGGCGGGGTCGCTCGGGTAGCCGAAGGGGAACTCCGGCGAGAAGTCGTCGCTGATGTTCTTCTTGTCGGAGAGCGTCACCGAACCGGTGACGATGTGGCCGCCCTCGAGCTGGCCGTTGAGCGCGACGACGAGCGCCTTGTACTCGGAGCGGCCCTCGTTGGTGTAGGTGTTGATCTGCCCGTAGGCGGGATTGGGCCTACCGGGGGTGGCGTTGCCGCCCCAGTTCGTGTCGCGGACGACGATCTCTTTGTCGCCTTCGACATAGATACCCTCGACGTCGAGGTAGAGCGCGGTCTTGCCGAGACGCTGCGTGAAGCCGAGGCTCGTCTGGAGCGCTTCCGGCGCTTCGAACTCGTTGGCAAGCAGCGTGATGTCGTTCGTCGACAAGAGCAGGCCCGTGTTCGCGGGATCGTTGGGATCGAGCGTGAACGCGGGGAGGCCGATGAGCGCGCCGTTCAGGCGCGTGAAGAGCCGGCGGCCCGTCACGCCGTTCTGTTGGAGTTCGGTGAAAGACGGTACCAGCAGGTAGCGGCCGGCGAAGAGCCCCGCGCCGCCGCGCACGACGGTCGTGCCGTCGCCCTTGAGATCCCATGTGAACGCGACGCGCGGCTGGAAGTTGTCGTCGTCCACGTCGCGGCCGTTGGGCACCAGGGGGTGCGTGAAGTCGGGGTTGTTGCCGTCGCTGTCGTAGTCGTAGCGCAGGCCCAGCGAGAGCGTGAACCGGTCGTTGATCTGCCAGTCGTCCTGGAAGAACGCGCCGTAGATCGTCGTGTCGACATCGACGTCCGAGGAGCCGACGCCGAAGGCATAGACGAGTGGGACGAACCCGTTGTCGAGGTAGATGAGCAGGCCGTCCTGATAGATGTCGATGATCGAGCGCTCTTCGACGAGCTGCACCGAGAGCCCGGCCTTCATCGCGTGCGTGCCGCGGCCGCTGTCCGCCGTCCAGTAGAAGGTGTCGCGCAGCTCGTAGATGTCGCCTTCGCCGAGCAGGTCGCCGACGATGTTGGAGCCGCTCTGGAGCGTCGTGCCCGAGTTGTACCAGATGCCGATCTCGTCGCTGTTGGTCGGCTCGAAGTACTTGCGGTGGCCGACCTGCAGCTTGAGCTCGTTGACGGCGCCACCCTTGAGCTGGGCGCGATGCGCGAGCGTGACGTTCCAGTTGTCGCGCTCGAGGGTCTGGCCCGCGGACTCGTCGACGACGCCGCCCACGCGGAAGTTGTCCTGGCGCAGCGTCTCGTAGACGACCTTGCCGGACAGGGTCTGCGCGTCGCTGATCCGGTGGTCGAGGCTCACGAGCGCGAGCGACTGGTCGAAGCCGTTGTCGATGTCGTCCGCGAGATCGACGAACGAACCCTGCGGGCGGAAGAACGCCTGCGTGTCGGCATTGACCTGCTCGAACGAGGCGAAGAAGAAGGTCTTGTCCTTCACGATCGGTCCGCCGATCGTGAAGCCGCCCTGCCAGCGCGAGAAGTCCGAGTCTTCCTGCTCGAGTTCGCCCTGCGAGCGCAGCGAGTCGGCGCGGTAGAAGCCGAAAACGCTGCCCGCGAGGTCGTTCGAGCCCGACTTGGTGACGATCGAGAGCGCACCGCCGGCGGAGCCGCCGATCTCGGTGTCGAAGCGGTTGCTGATCACGCGGAACTCGCGGATCGCGTCTTGCGAGAAGCGCGCGCGGGAGAGGCCGAGCGCCGGGTCCGTGAGGTCGACGCCGTCGACGAAGATCGTCGACTGGCTCGCGTTGCCGCCCGCGCCGATCACCGGCCCGCCCTGGATGAAGCGGAAGGCGCCGCGTTCGCGCTGCACGCCGGGCGTGATGAAAGCGAGGCGCTCGAATTCGCGGCTCTGCACCGGCAGATCCTCGATCTGCTCGGGGATGATGTTCGTGGAGGAGTCCGTCTTGTAGACGTCGACGAGCGGCGCCGCGGCGGTGACGGTCACCTCCTCGGTCATCTGCTCGCCGAGCTGGATGCGCAGGCGCACGAGTTGACCGACGCGCAGCACGACATCTCGCTGCACGAGCTTGGCGAAGCCCTGCGCCGTGAACTCTACGGAGTAACTATCCGGATCGAGCGCCGAGAGGCGCGCGAATCCATTCGCGTCGGTGACCGCTTCGCTACGAAAGCTCTTCGATTCCGACGTGGCCACGACGATGACGCCGGGAAGCGGCGCCCCGCCCGCCTCGGTCACATTGACCTCGATCGTGGCCGACCCGATCTGGGCGTTGGCCGGCGCGATCCCGAAGCTTGCGACGACGAACGCCGCGACGGCGATCGCGAGGATCCTGTTCCACGACATCTGACTGCTCATCCCTTGCATGACGACCTCCTGCTCCTTGACGGACCCTTACACCCCGGACGGACTCTCACCGCGCGGCAAGACACCCAGCCGCAGAATCTTGATGAACTCGCTCACGGCGCGCTTCGACTCCATGCCGAGGTGATTCGGCACGCCGAAGCAGGTCTCCACCGTGTAGAAGTAGAAAAACCAGCGCACGGCGATCATCGCCGCCGCCATCGGATCGACGTCGCCCAACTCGCCGCGCTCGCGGCGTTCTTCGAGCGGCGCGCGGTAGACGCGCTCGAAGCGGTCGGCCATCGTCTGGTAGAACTCGCGGATGTGACGCCCGTCGAACTCCACGACGTCGACGTAGATCAGCTTCACGTAAGGCGAGTAGTCGCGAACGATCTCCTCGCAAGCGGCGGCGAGTTCCTCGAGATCCTCGGGAAAGCGCGACGCCGCGAAGAGCTGATTGATGCGCAGGTTCGGATCGAGGAGCAGTTTCCAATAGCGCTCGATGAGCGTTTCGAAGAGCGCCTCTTTGTTGACGAAGTGGTGGTAGACGTTTCCGATCGAGAGCCCGGCCGCAGTGGCGATGTCCCGCATCGAGGTCCCGCGGAAGCCCTGCTGCGAGAAGAGCCGCAGCGCGACCTCGAGGACGCGATCGACGGTCTCGCTGACGTGGCGGGATTCGCTCGACACTTTCGGGACCCTCCCAACCGAACGTTCGTTCGGTACCAGCGCGCATGATCGACGGACGTCTGACGGGCTGTCAAGAGCACCCTTGTGTTCGTATTTGTCCGCCCCGGGCGCACTCGAGTCCCGGTGACCGAGGAGAAAGAAGGCCAATTCCTGAGTCGAGATGGGTTGTCAAACTTTTGTCCATGACTTGCGCCTTACAGGAGGCGCGTTTTTGACTTGTCGCTATAGTGATTTTCAGGCCGGGCGAATTTTCTTCTCACCCTCCCGGGCTGGAGCAACGACGACATGGCTGACGACTCTCAGAACGATCGGCTCGAACCCGGCCGACACGAAGGCGACTCGCTCGGTTGCGACGAGTACCGCATCGGGGCCGTCGCCCGCCTGACGGGAATATCGACCGACACGATCCGCGCCTGGGAGCGCCGCTACAACCTCATCTGCCCCACCCGGACGGACAGCGGACTCCGGGTCTACTCGGTGGACGACATCGAGCGGCTGCTCCTGGTCAAGAAGCTCAAGGACCGCGGCGAAGCTGTCGGTGACGTCGCGCGGCTCTCTTTGGAGGACCTCGAGCGGCGCATCGAGCTGGCCGGACGCATGGCCCCTCGACTGAGCGGCGCGACGGCGGAGGGCCGGGTGCGCGTGGCTCTGCTCGACCCGGTGCTCGCGAATCAGCTCCGGGAGCGTCCCGACGACACCGCCGGGATCGAGATCGTCGCCGCGGCCGAGAGCGTGACGGCCCTCAAGGCCGAACTTGCCCACCACATCGACCGACCTGTCGTCGCGCTCGTCCGGCTCCCCCGACTCGGCAATCACCCCGTCGAGGCCGTCGGCGAACTGTTGGCCTGCCCGGGCACCGCCGGGGCAGTCGTCGTCTACAACTTCGCGCCCCGCAAACTGGTGCGTCAGCTCCAGGCGGCCGGCGCGACGACCATGCAGGCGCCCGTCGACACGGAATCCCTGCTGCGCTCGCTGCGCGAGGCGGCGGCGGCGAGGGGCGGATTCGAGTCCGACCCGGCGGAAACCGACCTCGCGGACCGCGCATCCGCGCTCGCCGAGAATCCTCCGCGGCTCTTCACCGATGCCGAACTCGGACGCCTGCGCGAGATCGAGAGCGCCGTCGACTGCGAGTGCCCCCACCACATGTCCTCGCTCGTCTTGAGCTTGGTCGCCTTCGAGAAGTACTCTCGCGAGTGCGAATCGCTCGACGAGAGGGACGCCGCGCTCCATGTCCACCTCTATCGCGAGACCGGACGGGCGCGCGTGCTGATGGAGCGCGCGCTCATGCACCTTTGCGAGCGGGAAGGCATCGAGCTCTGACGGCGAGGGATCGGTGAGTCCACGCATCGACGCGTCGACGAAGGAGGATCGGTTCATGGCGGAATCCATGCTCACGCCCGGCAAGAAGGCCCCGGCTTTCACGCTGCCGGATCAAGACGGCAAGAAGGTCGCGCTCAAGGATCTCGCGGGTCAGTGGGTGGTGCTCTACTTCTACCCGAAGGACGACACTCCCGGCTGCACCACCGAGGCCTGCGAATTCACCGAGGGCATCGAGGCTTTCCGCGACCTCGACGCCGTCGTGCTCGGCTGCTCGCCGGACTCGCCCGAATCGCACCGGAAGTTCATCGAGAAATACGGCCTCAAGGTGTCGCTGCTCTCCGACGAAAAGAAGACCGTCATGGAGAAGTACGGGGCGTGGGGTGAGAAGACGATGTACGGCAAGAAGGTCGTCGGCGTCCTGCGCAGCACCGTCCTCATCGACCCGCAGGGCAAGGTCGCGCGCGTGTGGCCGAACGTGAAGGCGGCGGGCCACGCGGCGAAGGTGAAAGAAGCGCTGCAAGAGTTCCAGACGGCCTGAGTTGGCCGCCCTGGCCCCGGCGGCGCGACAGAACGCCGCCGATCAGGTAGCGTGACCCGTCCCGGCCACCTCCGCGGCCGGCGCGAGGCCCCGCCGATGAGCGCCGTGAAGCCCCTGCGCATCGATATCCACACGCACATCCTGCCGGAGCGCTGGCCCGACTTGGCGCAGCGCTACGGCTACGACGGGTTCATCCACCTCGAGCACCACGCGCCCGGCCGCGCGCGGATGATGCAGGGCACGCGGTTCTTCCGCGAGATCGATGCCAATTGCTGGGATCCCGCGCGGCGCGAGGAAGAGTGCGCGCGCTTCGGCATCGACGTGCAGGTGATCTGCACGGTACCCGTCATGTTCAGCTACTGGGCGAAACCCGAAGACGCGCTCGATCTCTCGCGAATGCTCAACGACCACGTCGCGGAAGTCTGCCGCGCGCGCCCGCGCCGCTTCGTCGGTCTGGGCACGATTCCGATGCAGGCGCCGGATCTGGCGGTTCGCGAACTCGAACGCTGCGTGCGCGAGTTGGGAATGCCGGGCGTGCAGATCGGCTCGCACGTCAACGAGTGGAATCTCGAGGAGCCCGCGCTCTTTCCCATCTTCGAGGCCGCGCAGGACCTCGGCGCGGCGATCCTCGTGCATCCTTGGGAGATGATGGGGCGCGCCGAGACGCCGAAGTACTGGATGCCGTGGCTGGTGGGCATGCCCGCGGAGACGACGCGCGCGATCTGCAGTCTGGTGATGGGCGGCGTCTTCGAGCGCCTGCCGCGGCTGCGCGTGATGTTCGCGCATGGCGGCGGGTCGTTCCCCTACACGCTCGGGCGCATCGAGCACGGATTCCGCGTGCGCCCGGACCTCTGCGCCGTGGACACGCAGCAACCGCCGTCGGCCTTTCTCGATCGCATCTGGGTCGACTCGATCACGCACGACGCCGATGCGCTGCGCTTCCTCATCGGACGCATGGGCATCGAGCGGGTGGCCCTGGGCTCGGACTATCCCTTCCCCCTGGGCGAACTCTCGCCCGGCTCGCTGATCGACTCGATGGACGATCTCTCTCCCGAGGCGAAAGCGCGCCTCTTCCACGGAACCGCGCTGGACTTCCTCGGCCTCGACGAGGGGCGCTTTCGCGGATGACGGCTTTCCTCTGCCCGCGCACCCGAATCGCCGTACATGAGAGGCGTCAGGGCGCGGGGAAACTTGGGCAGGAACGTGTGTCGATGCATCGCCTGATTTCGCTCGTGTTCGTGCTTGTCATCGCCTCGAGCGGTGCACTCGCGACGTGGCCGCCCAATGGGCAGCCGCCCGCGGGCGTCGTCGTGGGAGGCGAATGGGAGCCCACGCGCGCGCAGATCATGCGCTGGGCGCTCTTCTACCCGGATCTCGAGGACATCCAGGCCGATCTCGTCGACGCACTCCAAGAGCATGTCGAGGTCTGGATGCTCGTCGACGACGCCAGCGGCGAGTCGCAGGTGCGCTCGGCACTCGCGGCGCGCGGCGTGCCGCTCACCAACGTGGTTTTCATCCACGAGCGCACGGATTCGATCTGGACGCGCGACTACGGCCCTCAGTACGTGCGAACGCCCCTGGGAGAGCCGCGTATCGTCGATGCGATTTATTACATTTCGCGGACCCGCGACGACGTGATCCCCTTCCGTATCGGCGCTCGCGAAGGCGTGCCCGTGCATGAAGCCCGCTATGAGATGGAGCACGGCAATCTCATGGGGGAC